>DASTZC010000137.1 GCA_035764505.1 Candidatus Polarisedimenticolia bacterium | reverse complement strand
CTTGTAGGACGAGTACGCCAGCAGGGCGTAGTTGCCCGTGGAGAAAGCATTGAACTGCCCGCCGGCAGTGGAGCCATAGGCGTAGATGCCGAGGTCGTGGTACGGGATCTGTGTGTATGCAAACCAGGGCGCGCCGTCACTGAAATAGCCGCCGACGTTGGTTCCGGTGGCGCTGATCCCGAGGCCCCCGCCGGCCAGCGTGGCGTTGACGCCGCTCGGGCCCGTGAAGTACCCCCCCGCCGTGGTTCCGGAACTCTGCACTCCGTATCCTCCGCCGCCCAGGCTCGCGGTGCTCGATCCCCAATCCGTGAAATAGCCCCCGCGCAAAGTGCCAATGCCCTGCACTCCCGTACAGTTTGCGAAGCCACATTGGGCTTCAACGCCAGCCGAAGCACCGGTGAACCTTCCGGCAGGTCCCACATCGCTTGACGCAATCAGCGCCGGGTTCGCGGAGGGGCCGGAGTTGTAGGCCGAGACGGCCGTCCCGGTGGACTGAGCAGAAAGGAGGCCGAAGGTGTGAAGGTTGCCTTGCAAAGCCACGTTGTCGACTACCTGAATTTGGGATGATGAGGTATTGATGAAGTAGCTGTCGGGATGACCGGCGAGCTGGGTCGAGTTGAGCGCGTACGGGGAGGACCGGATCGGCGTGCGCGGGCTCAGCGTTTCCGCCCCGACCTTCACCTCGAGCCAGACACTTCCATAGTCACGGAAGACCGCATCGAGGGCGGTGTAGGTACCCGCACCGCTTCCGTCGGCGACCGTCCCCGATCCGATGGCGACGTTGAACAGCCCTCCGGAGACCGTCACGGCGTTGCCGGTCGCCGCGGTGTGCTGGTCGATGAGGATCTCGTTGCCGGCCGCGGCGGCATCCATGAATCTCAGGACCACATCGTACGAGCCGCTGAGCGGGTTGTCGTTCTGGTCGCGCAGCACCCCCTGATAGTTGATGGTCGTCGGAGGCACGGCGGCGCGTGCCGAAAGGGATCCCAGGAGCTCCAGGAGGAGCACGCAGACAGCCATCGCCCCCGCCTTCGAGCCAAACCTGCTCGGTGGACATCGAACCGGAATCCTCATCATTGCCTCCCCGGCCATGGGCCGTCAGGTACGCTGCTAAGGTGCCCTTGTGGTGTGGGCCTCCTGCGAGGGGCCGCAGGAAGTGGGAGGATGTGCCGAGCGGGAGCGGCTCGCCATAGCGCTGATCTGTCGTCCATGTTATTCTTTTCTTACTCAGCAAGCAGCAGTAAAAAAAGAGCTTGCGGCCGCCCTCAATGACCGCACGCGTGCCGGAAGGCCATCGCGATGAGCGTACTCAAGCTGGGAGAGGAGCTCGATCTGGACCCGCAGGCCTACGAGCTGCGGCGCGCGGGCCGGGCCGTCAGGCTCGAGCGGATCCCGATGCAGATCCTTCTCCTGCTCATCGAGCGCAGGCCGGACCTGGTCACGCGGGAGCAGATCGTCGAGAGGGTCTGGGGCCAGCGCGTCTTCTTCGAAACCGACAACAGCATCAACGTTGCCATCCGCAAGCTCCGGCTGGCGTTGAAGGATGACTCTGAGAACCCGCGCTTCATCCGCACCGTCACCGGCATGGGGTACCGTTTCATCGCTCCACTCGCCGAGGACGGGTCGGCGCAGCCTGCGCCCGCCGCACCACCGTCACCGATCGTGGACGGTGCCAGTCCGGTTGCGCTCCCCGATGCTCCCTCACGCAGGCGATGGATCCTCCCGGCAGCGCTGGCTCTGGCGGGGTTGGCGGGCGCCTTCCTCATCTGGTCGAAATCCCCCTCCGCGACAGAGAGGCCGGAGGGACGGGTGATGCTCGCCGTCCTGCCGTTCGAGAACCTGACGGGTGATGCCGGTCAGGAGTATTTCAGCGATGGGTTCACGGAGGAGATGATCACGCGGTTGGGAGCCATCGATCCCCAGCGGCTCGGGGTCATCGCGCGAACCTCGGTCATGTACTACAAGCATGTCCCCACGCCGTTGGACAAGCTGGGGAGTGAACTCGGCGTGCAGTACGTCCTGGAAGGAAGCGTCCGGCGCGAGTCGGACAGGGTACGGATCACCGCTCAGCTTATTCATGTGAAAGACCAGACTCACCTGTGGGCGCGCAACTACGACCGCGAGCAGAAGGATGTGCTGCGGGTGCAGGATGAGATCGCAATGGAGATTGCGGATCAGATCGAAGCCCTGCTGAACGGTCCGGGGCCTCCCGCGCACCCCGCCGCACTCTCGCCACAGGACTACGAGGCCTACGACCATTATCTGAGGGGCCGGTACGATTGGAACAAGCGGAATCTGGATGGTTTCCAGCGGGCGGTCGAGTCGTTCCAGCAGGCGCTTGCCAGGAACCCGCGAGAGGCCCGCGCCTATGCCGGCCTGAGCGATACCTACACCCTCATGGGAACTTATGGCTACGCACCTCAGGAAGAGGTCATTCCGAAGGCGCGGGCGGCGGCGCTCAGGGCCCTGGAGCTTGACGGAAGCCTGGCCGCCGCGCACACCTCCCTGGCGCTAATCAACGAGGTCTACGATTGGGACTGGCAGACGGCCGAGGATCAATTCCGCAAGGCGATCGAGCTCGACGCAAACTACGCCACCGCACATCACTGGTACGCCGAGTACCTCTCCTTCCAGGGGCGCTTCGACGAGGCGCTTGTGGAGAGCGAGCGCGCCCGCCAGCTCGATCCGCGTTCGCTCATAGTCGCCGCAGATCACGGCGTCATCTTGTACTTCGCCCGAAAATACGACCAGGCGATCGCGCAGTTTCAAGGGGTGCTCGCCCTCGAGCCAAGTTTTGGACGGGCCCACATGATCATCTACGTGTACGCGCAGCGGGGGCAGTACGCCGAAGCGCTGGGACAAATCCAGAAGTGGATAGAGATCGGGGAAGGGCCGTGGCTCCATGCGCTGACGGCCTATGTGCAAGGGCGCTCCGGGAATGTCGAGGAGGCGCGGCGCGCGTTCTCACGAATGGAGGAATCGAACCGGCAGTGGAAGTTGAATCCATTTCAGTTGCGCTCGACGGCCTATCTCGGGATGGGCCTCAACGACGAGGCGCTCGCCGCCTTGGAGCAGGCCTGCGAGAATCACTCGGGTTTCCTCGTGTCGCTGAGGGTGGATCCGATCTACGACCCGCTGCGCCAGGACCCGCGCTTCCATGAGTTGCTCCGCTGTGTCCACCTGGCGCCGTGACGCCGCGGCCCGTGTCGGTCGAAGGCCGAGAGCAGACGCTCGGCGATGGCCATGCGATCGAAACCAGGCGTCGGCGGACCGTGGGTCGGAAGGTCATCGACGGTGACCGTGACCTCAGTCGCGGTCTCCCCGAGCGTCCTGTCTTTCGCCGTGGTCTCGGGAGGCCGCGGTGGATCAACGGTGCCGGAGCGACACGCCACCATCGGGTGCGCAAGGCGCGCCGTCGAGTGTTCTCGATCAGATTTGGCGGTGGATTCCGAGTCTCTTCATGCGGGCCTCCAGGGTCGTTCGCTTGAGGCCCAGGATCTCTGCGGCGCCGCGCTCGCCGCTGACACGCCAGCCGGTCCTTTCGAGGACCGAGACGATGTGCTGTCGCTCGGTCTCCTCGAGGCTCTGCGTTGCCTGCTTCGGGCTCCCCGCGGCCGACGTCGTGGTCAGGACGTCGCCGAGTACGAGGCGTCCCGGCGACGACAGGATGACCGCCCGCTCGATGACGTTCTGCAGCTCCCGGACGTTTCCGGGCCAGGAGTACGCAGTCAGCTTCTCCAGCGCCTCCGCATCCAGCTTGCCGACGGGCTTGCCCATCTTCGACGAGAAGACCATGACGAAATGCCGGGCGAGTCGCGGGATGTCCTCCGGGCGCTTCCTCAAGGGGGGAATTGCGATCGGGATGACGTTGAGCCGGTAATAGAGATCGGCTCGGAACCGCTCCTCAGCGACGGCGCGCTCGAGATCCCGGTTGGTGGCCGCGACGATCCGCACGTCCACTTTCAACGATTGCGTCCCACCGACGCGCTCGAATTCGCCTTCCTGCAGCACGCGTAGGAGCTTCGCTTGAAGGTCCAAGGGAAGGTCGCCCACCTCGTCGAGAAGGAGCGTGCCTCGATTGGCGAGCTCGAACCGGCCTGCCTTGCGCGTGAGCGCTCCGGTGAAGGCACCCCTCTCGTGGCCGAACAGCTCGCTTTCGATGACACCGGCCGGCAGGGCGGCGCAGTTCACCTTCACCAGGATCTTGTCCTTGCGGTGGCTGAGGCTGTGGATGGCGCGGACAATGAGCTCCTTGCCGGTCCCCGTCTCGCCGGTGACCAGCACCGTGGAGTCGGTTTTAGCCACCACGCGCACCTTCGCGAGGATGTCGAGCATGGCCGGCGACTCGCCGACGACGTCGCCGAAGGCGGCCTCCGATCGGACCTCCTCCTGGAGGTACAGGTTCTCCTCCTCGAGGCGCGCTTTGAGGGCGGCGATCTCCTCGTATGCCAGGAGATTCTCGATGGCGAGTGCCACCTGCTCGGCCACGCCGCCGATCAGCGAGGCTTCATCAGCCGAGTACCGGGCGGGCTTGAGGCTGGCCACGTTCATCGTGCCGAGGATCTTCCCCTTAATCGTCAGGGGAGCGGTAACGGCGGAGAGGAGCCCCTTCTCGAGCAGCGCCGGATGCTCGGCGAACCATGGCGGATCGCGATGGTCTGTCGTCAGGAGCGGCACGCCGTGTTCGAGGACCCAGCCGGCGCGGGATCCCTGTCGAGGCCAGTCCGCTGGAATGATGGAAGGTAACGGCTCGGGCTCCGCCACAACCATCACCTTGAAGACGTCCTTGATCGGATCGTAAAGGGCGAGCGAGGCGCGGTCGAACGGAGCCACACGCGCCAGCGCGGCGGCGACCGCACTGAACAGGGAATCGCGGTCACGACAGGTCACGATGGCGTTGTTGACGTCGAGCAGCATCCGCTGGCGCTCCTCTGATGCCTTCAGCGCCGCGGTCCGGGACTCCACCAGTCCCTGCAGGTTCGTGGTCAGGCTCCGCAGCTCCTGGACGATACGCCGCATTTCGATTTCCGACATCGCGCAGTTCGCCAGCACGCGCAGGATGCTGAGCTCTTCCTCCGTCCAGTCACGCGGCCGCTCGTCGACGACGCAGAACGTCCCCACGGCGTATCCTTCGGATGTGATGAGCGGGACTCCGGCGTAGGCGATCGCCCCCAGCCCGGAGATGGCGGGGTAGCGCTCAAAGGCGGGATTCCTCCGGGAGTCCGGCACCACGAGGGTCTCGCGGGTGCGGACCGCATGCTGGCAGAACGAATGCTGCACCGGACCGTGCCGCAGCGAAGCGAACGGCTCGCCCAGCCCGCTCTGGCTCTTGAAGAACAGCCGGTCACGATCGACGAGGGAGACGATCGACATTGGCACGCGGAGCGCGGTCGTGGCCGTCCGCGTCAGCCGGTCGAACGCCTCCTCGGGCGGGGAGTCGAGTAGTGACGTCCGCCTCAGCGCTTCGAGGCGCGCCTCGCTCTGGATGACGTCGGGGAAATCATCCGACATGCAGAAACGCTCAGTTCAGTGCGTGTCCCCTCATGCCAGCGATCGTTCGCCCAAAGCATTCCACGGCACGGGGTTTTCACGTTGGCGTTGGTTCGCCCGTAGTATAGCGCACAGCATCGGTGATCGGATCGATCCAGTCCCGGCCCATCTCCAACGTGTGCCCATAGCCGGTCGACGGCTCAGGTCGGCCCGAATGTTCAGAAGGCGATGACCCCCTGGAGCATCGCCACCCAGCCGTCCAGCCCGGCGGTATACGGCGTAAAGGCTCCGCTGTAGGGGACCCTGTGGACCTTCATCGCTTCGGCGGTCAACCAGAAGCGCTCGGTGTTGACGGGATGCCACTTGGCGCCGACCGCGTACTCCCAGGAGTCGTTGAACTCACCGTAGACCTTGGAGCCGCCGCCGTACAGGCTCAGTTTCTTGGGAATGACGAAATTGCTCAGGGACAGCTCGAAGCCGCGGTCGTAGGTCGAATCGAGCGGGAGCGGCCCGTCGGCATCGAAATCATCCAGCCAGCGGGTGTAGTACTGCCCATTGACCGCGAGCCCGTGTTCCATTTAATCCCGGCGAGCCGGTAGTTGTCGAAGATGTAGCCCCCCAGGAGCTCATGGCGTCCCTCCCAGGTCGATCCGACGGATTCTTCGGGTTCTACGTTTCGACGGCGGGCGACGTCAACGGCGATGGCTACGATGGGGTTGATACTGCAGGGGCCGTTACGGCGTACAGCCCGCGGCAAGCGGGCGATACCGACGACCGGTATGGCTGAGCCCCCGGCTCGTCTCAGACAGCCGGAATCAGCTCCGCCCTGGCATGGGTCAGGGTTGCCCGGACGGTTGCTTCAGCAGATCCGGCGGCAGGGTGAAATGGATTTTCGCGAGCTGATCGGGAGCCTTACCGATCTTGCGGAGGAACGGCAGCCAGCGCGGGTCGGAATGGATATTGTTGAACATGCTCTCGAAGACGATTTCAGCGAGACCGGGGTCTTCCTCCGCGCTCGCCTTGTCGAGCCATTCGAACGCCTTGTCGGCCTCGCCGCGGAAGGCGTAGACGTAGGCGATGTTGTAGGGAGCGTCCTTTTCCAGCTTCGCGATCAGCGCGGCGAGGGCGGCGTCGGAATCGGCGCGTCGTCCGAGGGCGTGGTAGGCCATGGGCAGCCCGATCATCCGGACGGCCTCGCTGGTTTCTTCCTGTATCTCGGCCAGCGCGCCCGCGGCGTCTCCCTTGAGCATCATCGCCACGGCGAGACAGTAGTGGGCCCTGCCCCGGCCGGGCTTCAAGTCCAGTAGCGTGCGGCATGTGGCGATGGCGTCATCGAACCGGCCTGCGTCCGTTTGGGCGGATCCGAGGACGTTGAGGAGCGGGGCGTTCAGCGGATCCCGCGGCACGATGGATTCCAGGAGCGCCAGAGCCTCGTCCTTGCGTCCGAGGCCGCGAAGCAGATTGGCGGCGTTGAGGAGCACACGGGTATTGTTGGGATCGAGCGCCAGAGCTTTCTCGAAGTGCCGTGCCGCGCCGGGAAGGTCGTTCAGGCTATCCGCGATGTAGCCGAGCGTGGCGTGCGCCGGAGCGTAGCTCGGATCGAGCGTGACAGCCTTCTCCGATGCCTCGCGGGCGCGCGCATACCCCAGCTCGCCCGACAGAATGCCGAGGGCCTGCTTGTTGATGAAGTTTATCGACAGCCCGGACCAGGCCGGGGCGTAACGCGGATCGATCTCCAGAGCCTGCCGGTAGAGCGCATCGGATTTCGCGAACCCCTCGGCCGACATATCCTGTTCGAGGGCCGTGGCCCGCAGATAGAGCGCGTAGGCTTTGGGATCCGTCTCGCGCGCTTTCGGCGCCTCGCCTAAGAGAGTGATCTTCAGCTCCTTCACCACATCGGCCGCGATCTCGTCCTGAATCTTGAAAATGTCGTCGAGCCGGCGGTCGTAGATCTCCGACCAGATCTGGAAGCCGTCCGCGGCCTGGATGAGCTGGGCCGCGATCCGCACCTGGTTGCCGTTCCTGCGCACCGAGCCCTCGAGGACATGGGCCACGTGGAGCTGCCGGCCGATTTCCGGGATACCGACGTTCTTCCCTTTGAAGGAGAATGACGACGTGCGCGCGACGACCTTGAGCTCATGGACCTTCGCCAGGAGGTTCAGAAGGTCCTCGGAGATCCCGTCCGAGAAGTAGTCCTGCTCCTTTTCGGACGACATGTTCATGAAGGGCAGAACCGCGATCGATTTCGGGTCGGGCGTGCCGCCGGGGCTCTCGGTGGCAACGGAGGCGGGGGCCCCGGCAGAGGCGGTGGTCGCTGTTCCGGCCGATGGCTGCGGCGACTCGGGCGCGTGCTGCCGGAACAGAATCAGACCGGCCACCGCGGCCAGAACGATGACCGCCAGGCCGATCCAGAGGGCCTTCCTTCCGCCGGCCTGGCGAGACATCCCATCGGTCTGGCTGACGGCCGAAACTTCTTTGCCGAGCGCCCGCAGCTCGTTGCGCACGTCCTTTGCGGTCTGGAACCTGGCGTCGGGATCCTTTTGCAGGCAGTGGTCGATGATCCGGGACAGCTCCCGCGGCGCGTCCTGCCGGGTTTCGCTGACCGGCGCGGGTGTGTCGCGCAGGATCGACGAGATCGTCTCGGCCTGGTTCTTCCCCCTGAAGGGGCGCTGTCCGGTTGCCAGCTCGTAGAGCAGGACACCCAGGGAGAAGATATCGGTGCGCGCATCCACCGTCTCGCCCCCTACCTGCTCGGGAGACATGTAGGGAACGGTCCCCACCACCAGCCCCGCGGTCGTCAAAGGCTGGCCGGGAGACAGCACGCCGGTCGCCGCCGTG
The DNA here is from genome assembly GCA_035764505.1 of Candidatus Polarisedimenticolia bacterium. Lineage (NCBI taxonomy): Bacteria > Pseudomonadati > Acidobacteriota > Candidatus Polarisedimenticolia > Candidatus Polarisedimenticolia bacterium. The sequence goes on along the minus strand of DASTZC010000137.1, from coordinate 28,222 downwards.
GAGAGTACGTCCTGAGGGTGTGGCGTACCTTGCTCCGAAGCACCCGGGGCCAGCTTCGCGAGTCCGAAGTCGAGCACCTTCACGCGGCCTTCCCGGGTCACCATGACATTGGCCGGCTTGAGGTCGCGGTGGATGATCCCCTTCTCGTGCGCCGCCGCCAGGGCATCGGCGAGAGCGATGCCGACGTCGAATACCTTTTCCAGCGGCAGGCCGCCGGAGGAAAGGACCCGGTCCAGGCTCGTCCCCTCCACCAGCTCCATGGTCAGGAAGTGGGTCCCCTCCGCCTCCTCCACGGAGTAGAGCGTGACGATGTGAGGATGGTTCAAGGCGGCGACCGCCTGCGCCTCGCGCTGGAAGCGGGCCAGGCGATCGGCGTGGGAGGCCATCGCCGCGGGGAGAACCTTCAGTGCTACCTTGCGGTGCAGCTTCGTATCCTCGGCCAGGTAGACGGCGCCCATCCCGCCTTCGCCGATCAGGCGCTCGATGCGGTAGTGCGTGAGAATCTGTCCAGGCTCGAAGCTCAGTTCCGCCCCCGGGGAACGACGCGACGCGGCGGGCGCCGCGGCGAATGTCTCATTATACGAAAGTCGGAGTTGGTGTGAACCGGAGCGCGGCTCGCCCCGGCCCGAGCTTAGATCAGAGAGGAAGGCCACCGCGAAAGAATATTAACGCGGTGGATTGATGAAGTGCTGGGTATCCTAAGAGGCCTTACGGGCAAACAGAAGTGATCCGTTCGAAGCCTGAGCTGGCGGACCCGTAGGTGCCATTGGCGCAGTGGTTCGCGGCGCGCACGAGGAAGTAGAAGCCAGTCCCCAAAGCGGGCTTGGCCGTGTCGGAGAAGTAGGTCACGAACAGGCCGTCGGTCCGGCAGCTCTCGCCCGAGCCGGGCTGCACGGGGAAGCCGGAGAGCGACCCGCGGACGATGTCATAAGTCGTGCCCATGCCCGACCGTCCCGTCTCCGTCGTCCAGGCCAAATCCGTGGGTGTTTCGAACCTGAGATCTCGGACCTCGCCCGGGATCGCGAACGCCAGCAGGTCGGACGGCGCGCAGTCGACGTCGTCCTGCACTCCGTCCCCGTCGGCGTCGGAGGGCACGGACTTCAAGGCATCGGCCAGCCCCTGGTTCGCGGTCGCCGCCTGATAGCCCTCGTTCGGGAGGGGCACATAGTTCTGATCGATCTTGCCCCAGGCCATGAGGGAGCCATCGGACTTCACGCCGAGGCTGAAGAATATTCCCGCCGCGATCGACACGAATCCCGAGTTCGGCTCCGGCACGTCGAGCTGACCGTAAGCGTTGCCGCCCCAGGCCACGATCGAGCCGTCCGCCCGGAGCGCGAGGCTGTGGTCGTAGCTGGTCGCGATCGCGACGAAGCCGGTGTTCGGTGAAGGTACCGGGCAAGCTCCGCCGCAGCCCCATTTCCGGACGGAGCCATCGGACTTCAATCCCATGCTGACGTAACCGCCCGCGGCGATCGCCACCCAGCCGCTGTTCGGTGCGGGGGGGACGGTCTCGCCTGAGCTGTTGCGGCCCCAGCCGACGATCGAGCCGTCGGATTTCAGCGCGATGCTGTGCAGCAGGCCGGCCGCGATGGCCACGAAGCCCGTGTTCGGCGCCGGCACGTTGAGCTGCCCCTGCTCGTTGTCCCCCCAGGCCGCGATCGAGGTGTCCTGCCGAAGTCCCAGACTGTGGCTGTCCCCGGCGGCGATGGCGGTGAACCCGGAGTTGGGGGGAGGCACGTTGCACTGCCCGACGTCGCACATCCCCCAGGCCGCGATAGTACCGTCCGACCTCAGGCCCATGCTGTGATAGTTGCCCGTCGCCACCTGGATAAAACCCGAATTGGGCGGGGGGACGTTGCAATCGGGATTGGCGCAGGGGCCCAGCCTGACAATCGATCCCGCTTCCGCCCGGCCCACGGGCACCAGAGCGGCGAGAGTCAGAAACAAGCAAAGACTTTTGATGGCTCGCCGCATGGCGGCTCTCCTGCCTGTAACGCATGTCCTATGGCTGAACCCGATCACGATACGCCCAATCCGAGCGAAGAGAGAGAAGATCTTGCTGAGAATTGTCGAATCTGACGGTCCGGTAGAGGAGATTCTACTGCGACCCGCCAAGGCGGACCGGGCCGAGGTACTGATCCAGCCAATCCAGCGTCTCGCGGGCGACTTCCTGCATGCGTGGAGGGACGTGTCCACCGTCGAAGACGTAATGGCGCTTAGCATTCACGGGCGACTGGAACAGGCGGAACATCGGGTCCTGCGAGGTCTCAGGAGGGAAAAGAAAGTCGTGGCTTCCGTTGATCATGAGGACCGGGATGCGGACGTGCGGCGCGAAGTTGAAGGGGTCGACTTCGGGAGGCTCTTCCCCGGAGCTGAGGCCCCCGCCGACGAGCACCAGCGTGCGCAAGCGGGGCTCGACGGCCCCGACGATGGGTCCCATCACCGCACCCATGCTGAGCCCGTAGAAAGCGAGGCGAGTCTTATCGATGTCGGGCCGGCTCTCGAGGTAGTCGAGCGAGCGCCCGATATCCTTGGACCACTCGATCGTGAGGTCTCGCTCGGCGTTCGCTCCGCCGGTTCCCGGGGGTAGCCGCCGCTCGTAGGTTCCTTTGTAGCCGGGAAACAGCACGGCTCTCCCGCTGCGAACCAGGAAGGCGAACTGACGCGTGCCTGCATCGCGAATCGAATGCAGGCGAAGGGCGCTTCCCGGCGGAAAGTAGAGGACGGCCTGGTAAGGGGGGGCGGTGTTTTTCGGAATGAATAGCGTGGCGGGGACCCGCTCCCCGCCGTACGCTGCGGCGTAGTTGATGTGCTCCTCCCTCCAGTACTCGGACTCTTCCGTCGGCGATTCGCTGCGGGTCTCGAGCGGCTGCGGGTCGTAGGTGTGCAGGCTGCGGTAGGCCGCGAAGATCGCGTCGCCTACCGGCGTCAGCTTCGAGTAGTCGCGGAAGACCTTCTCGATCGAGCCGAACGTCTCCGCCGCAGGCGGAGTATCGTAGCGCGCGCAGCGGAAGCCCTGAACCGGGCTGCGGTCGAACGGGTCCACCGCATCGGGTCCCGTGAACAGGTAGGTCGGATCGCTCCACGCTCCACCCAGGCTATAACGGCGGGACCCCGCGGCGTTCCACACCCACTCTTTCACGTTGCCGGCCATGTCGCGGTTGCCCCAGGGGGAAAGTCCCTCGGTGCTTCCCGCCTGCGCCGGTCCCTGGCCGCCGAAGTTGCTCAAGGGAAGGATGCCGGAAAAGGGATCATCCGCGCCGGCCGCGCGGAACCAATGATAGAAGGTGGGAAGCGTCTTGCCGGCGAATTCCGCGTAGGCGCTGGCTTCGTACCAGCTGGCTCCGCTCACGGGGAAGTCGGCCTGCCCCTCCGGGTAGGTGCCCAGCTCCCAGGTAGAGGGGCCGGGACGGCCGGTGGCGTCCCGGAACAAGCTCATGGCTTCATCGAAGGTCAGCGTACGCCCGTCTTTCGAGAACGGCTGCTTCCAGTAGGCCCGCTCGCGGTATCCCCCCCGGTCCACGAATACCTTGAACTCGCGGTTCGTGACTTCGAAACGATCCAGCCAGAAATCTGCAAGCTCGATGGGCCGCGTGGCCCGGTACCCATAAACTCCGCCCGGGACGCGCACCATCCCGGGAGGAGCCTGGCCTAGCGGGACGAGCTTCACTGAGGGCGGGAGCCTTCCGGGATTAGCGGCGAGCTCGACGGTCTCGTACCCATCGCGCGCCAGCTTCCAGCGGAGCTGTCCAACGGGAACGCGGACGTTTTCCAGGGGCGTGATCCCGAGGCGGTTCCATTCCGAGCCAGGCTGGTCGTAGGCCTTGAACTGCACTTCGACCCCGGGCGGATCACTGCTCAGGGATAGAGGCACGGCCACATTTCTCCAAAGCTTGTCGAACTCCGGGTCGTTTCTGAGCAAGGGCTCCACCTGCAGGGCGAGGCGGAAGGCACCGACCGCCTGCTCCGATTCCACGAGGCGTGCGATTTCCGGGAGAGCCTGCCGCGCCTGGCGCTCGCGCGCGGCGCGCTGCCAGGTCCAGATCGAGAACGCGACGGCCGCCAGGACGACGGCCGCCACCGGCAGGATGACCACCCAACGCAGCATCCCTCTTCGGGGAACGCTCCCGGCCAGCCGGCGCGCTTCGCAGGCCCGGAGATCCGCGAGGAGAGCCGACGCGTCCGGGTAGCGGGAGGCCGGGTCCTTCGGCAGGCAGCGCTGGATGACCCGCTCGACGTCCGCGGGAATCTCCGCCCTCAACCTGCGAACCGGCGGCGGAGTATCGCGCAGCATCGCGGCCAGAGCCTGAGCCTCGGAATCGCCGCCGAAAGCCCGCTGTCCCGTGAGCATCTCGTAGAGGATCAGGCCGAAGGAAAAGATGTCGGAGCGCGCGTCGACCGGTTTGCCCGTGGCTTGCTCGGGCGACATGTAGGCCGGTGTGCCCATGATGACGCCGCTGCGCGTCGCGGGCTTGCGCGTCGCCGTCGGGGCCGCGGTCGCATCCTGCTCGGTGGTCTCGGCGGGCACGTCCTGAACCGCCTTCGCAAGTCCGAAGTCCAGCAGCTTGGCGCCGACCGGCGTCAGCATGATGTTTCCCGGCTTGAGGTCGCGGTGCACGAGTCCGCGGCGATGTGCTGCGTCCAGGGCCCCGGCGATTTCCATCGCGTGACGCAGCGCCTGGTCCAGCGGCAGCGGCCCCTGGTGAAGGCGCGCGGCCAGCGTCTCGCCTTCCAGGTACTCCATCACCAGGTAATCGATGCCTTCCTGGTGGCCCACATCGTGGAGAGTGCAGATGTGCGGGTGCGACAGGCTGGAGACGGCGCGCGCCTCCTGCTCCAGCCGCTGCCGTCGGGCAGGATCCCGCACGAGGGCTTCGGGCAGGACCTTCAGCGCGACGATGCGATCGAGCCGGGTATCCCGGGCTTTGTAGACGACTCCCATGCCACCGGAGCCGGCGACCGACAGGATCTCGTAGGGTCCGAGCTTCGTGCGAGGGGAGAGCGCCATACTGGCCGAGGATTATACGCCGCCCGTGCAGCATCTCGACGACGTTCAACATCCTCTCCACCTGCAACGGGTATCGCGCTGCCCTACGAGGCTGAAGAGTGGCTCATTCTGTCGTAAAGACTGGAGTTCTCTGCAGGTTGACCACAAGGCAACGAGTTATGAGATAGTTAAGAGGAAAACGCGCAAACTTCGGACCAATCCGGCTGCACGGCAAGGCTCGGCATGCCATGAAGCAATTCCTCGAGTTTCGCCTCGACACGGTCAATCATCGTCTGTATCGCGAAGACGAGCGGGTTTCGATCGCGCCCAAGGCGTTCGACCTGCTGCGGTACCTGGTCCAGCATGCCCACCGGCTCGTGACCCAGGACGAGATCCTCGACGCCCTCTGGTCCGACGTCCACGTCAATCCGGAGGTCGTGAAGAAGTACATCCTCGAGATCCGGAAGGCCCTGGGGGATCGATCGGAGAAGCCGACGTTCATCGAGACGTTCCCGAGGCGCGGGTATCAGTTCGTGGCCCCCATCAGCGAGACCGAGGAATTCGCGTCGGTCGTTGCCCAGGTGACGGCGGCGATGGTCGGTCGCGACGCGGAACAGGCCCGCCTCGAAGGCTACCTCGACGACGCGCTGCAAGGGCGGCGGCAAATCGTCTTCGTCAGCGGCGAGGCGGGGGCGGGGAAAACGACGCTCGTCGACGCGTTCCTGCGCTGCGCCGCCATGCGGGCCGGAGTTCGCGTCGCGCGAGGCCAGTGCGTCGAGGGCTTCGGTGGCAAGGAGCCGTACTACCCGTTGCTGGAGGCGTTCGGCGCGCTCCTGCGCGAGTCAGACCGCAACGACGTCGCGCACGCGTTTCTCCGATACGCCCCGACCTGGCTCCTGCAGTTCCCCTCGCTCGTCAAGAGCGACGCGAGGGAGGCGCTGCAGCGGGACACGCTCGGGTCGACACGGGAGCGCATGGTGCGCGAGATAGGGGAAGCCCTGGAGCATCTGACCCGCGACGAACGGTTCGTCCTCGTCCTGGAGGACCTGCATTGGGCTGACCTGTCCACCCTCGACGTCGTGTCGGCTCTGTCCCGGAGGCGCGGTCCGGCGAAGCTCCTGATCCTCGGCACGTTCCGCCCGGCTGATGGCGCGGCAGCGGAGAACCCGCTGAGGGTGCTGGTTCGCGATCTCGTGGTCCATCGCCTCGGGGATGAGATAAGCCTGGGGGACCTCGGAGTTCCGGAGGTCGCCGCCTATCTCGCGGCGGAATTTCCCGGGGCCGATTTCCCCGCCGATCTCGCCGGCGTGATCCAGCGCCATTCGGGCGGCAATGCGCTCTTCATGGCCACGCTCGTGAGGGACATGGTGGAGCGGGGGATGATCGTCGGTGGGAGCGGACCCTGGTCCCTGGCCCGGCCCTTGTCCGAGGTGGAGACGGCGGTGCCTCCGACACTGCAGCAGGTGCTCGAAGTGCAGTACGCCATGCTCGACGCGGTCGAGCAACGGGTCCTGAACCAGGCGAGCGTCGCGGGGGACCGTTTCTCGGCCTGGGCGCTTGCGACCGAGCCGGACCTGACGTCGGACGAGATAGAAGACGTCTGCGAGCGGCTGGCGGAGCAGCGGCACTTCCTGCGACCGTCCGGCTTCAGGGAGCTCGGCAATGGGATCGTGTCTGCGCACTACGAGTTTCGCCACGGGCTGGTCCGGCACGCGGTGTCACGCCGCCTGACCGATGTAAGCCGATCCCGGCTGCACCGGCTCCTGGGGGCGCGGCTGAGCGCCCTGTCCTCCCCGGGCCGCCGTGAGCTGGCGGGCGAGATCGCTCTGCACTTCGAGGAGGGCAGGCAATACGGTCCGGCCGTCGAGCACCTGATCTTCGCCTCCGAGAATGCGGGAGCACGTTTCGCCTACCTAGAGGCGATTCGGATCCTCGAGCATGCGATGGCGCTCGTCCCACGCCTCGAGGCCGGAAGCCGGGCCGATGCGGAGATCCGGCTCCTGGAACGCATCGGAGATGCGCACTATTGGCTCGGCGGGATGATGGACAGCGTGCGCGCCTACGAAGCGGCCGCTGTCCGGGCGGCTGGGGCCGGGCTCACCGAAGCGCGGATCCACGCCCTCAGCGCGCTCGTCCGTCCCTTCGGACTCATCGATCCGGATCGCGGCATCGCCGCCATCGAGGAAGCGGTGGCCCTGTGCGCAGGGTCGGCCGATCCGCTCCTGCGCGGCCGGACCGAGCTGCTCGCCGCCGGAAGCCGGCTGCTCTATGACGCCTGGCGCCAGGAGGACTGGAAGATTTGTGAATCGGCCCATCGGTCCCTCCAGCGCCTCGACCCCGCCGGGGTGCCCGCATTCCACCGGATGATCTTTTCCCACGTGAAGCTGCTGCAGGGGTGCTACGACGAGGCGCTCGCGGATCTCGAGTCCGGTATCCCGAAGACGAACGAGCCGGTCGCCTTGATGGTCCATCTCTTCGCGCTGAGTGGCAAGACGGTGGCGTTGCTGCAGTCGGGTCGTCTCGGCGTTCTCCTGGGGCTGGTGCGGTCCGGTCGGGCGGCGGCCGAAAAGAACGGGAACGACCCGTGGCTCTTCGACTACCGGGAGGCCTGGCTCCGGACAATCGTGTTCGACTTCGAGGGGGCCCTGAGGCTATGCGAGGCCGTCGCGGGCCGCGCAACCCCCTATCTGCGGCGCCAGCCCGAGACCATCGCCAGATTCGCCATGGGGTACGCCGAGCTCGAGCGAGGGCATCACGAGAAGGCGGCACGCTGCTTCGCGGAAATTCTGGACTCGGCCATCACCGCGAAATTCTTCCTGCACTGGTACTGGCGAATGAGAGCGCAGATGGGACTCAGCGAGGTGTGGCTGGCGGCCCGCGATCTAAGCCGGGCCCGCCGCGATGCCGACCGCTTCCTCGCCTCCGCGTTACAGACCAGCGAACCGAACCTGCACGCCCTCGGATGGGACTTGCAGGCTCGGGTCTCGAAGGCCGAGAAGAGCCGGAAGGGCGCCGTCGAGGCGATCGAGCGAGGCCTGGAGGTGGCACGGCGATTCCGCATTCCCACGGTGGCCTGGCGCCTCCACGCGACACGCTCCGAGCTGTACCGACGCGCGAAGAACGATGAAGCGGCGGAGGCAGAACGCGCTCGAGCGGAGAAGATTATTCTGGCCTTGGCCGATTCGTTCGATGCCGACGAGCCGCTGCGCCTTTGCTTCCTGTCCGCCCCGCCCGTCCGGCGAATCCTGAAACGCCGCCCACCCGTCCCAGGGGCTCGCCAGAAATGAGCCCACCCGGGCGGGGCTGAGGCGCCCCGCCCGAGTGGCTTTCCGCACATCGACCTGCTTAGCGGCCGCGACCGATGACCCGCTCGGTGGCGTTGGCGATCCAGAAACCGCGCGCGCCTTCCGGCGTGGAGATCCGAATCAGGAAGGCCGGGTTGGTGCAGGAATCCGGAATGTCCTCGAGGTGGCCCACGAAGTGAGCATCACCCACGGGGCTCAAGGGCACCTCGGGTGTGTCGACCGTGGATTCCGTGTTGTCCCCCGGGTTGCAGACGAGCGTGCCGATGACCCCCGTGACCGGGCCGGGCGTCCCGGCGAAGATCGTCCCGTTGATCACCAGGCCAAAAACATCGAAGGTCGTGTAGCCCGTCTCGAGGTTCACCCGGGCACGGCCACCCCGCGCCGTCCAGGGGAACGTTCCGGCGTGGACGTTGCCGACCGGGTTGTCCACGTTGATGGCGGTGATGACGCCTGCGATCCGGCCCCAGCGGACGTCCGAATCACTCACTTCGGCGATTGCAGCGGAAACCGACCCGACCAACAGCAGCGCGAGCACCAGCTTTCTCATACCAGTCTCCTAGATGTGGTCCCGGCCGACATGGCCGGTGACGGGCGGAATGTACGAGAAGCCGGCCGCGCCGACGTGACGCTGCGGTCCTGTTCCTGGTCCAGATTCGGTAACGGCCCGTCACCGAAACAGGACCGCAAAGGCGACCTGGCCGTCACTTCCGGATCGAATCACTTCGATAGCCTCCTCCCGCACTGGCGTCCCGGTCACGGGGATCGGGGCCCTCAAGGGAAAAGGAGACTCGACAATGAGGATTCTGATCGCGGGAGCGTTGGGCCTGTGCCTGGCCTCGAGCGCCATGGCCAAGAGCAACGGGGAATCGGCGGTCGCGCTGCGGATCGAGATCCTGCCGGGAGAGCGGGAGAAGTGGGTGGACCCGGTCCTGGCGGAGCCGGTCCCGGTCGCCATCCTGGGCAGCAAGGAAGTGGACGTACGCGACATCGAGCCCGCCTCGCTCGTCCTCGCGGGCGCGGCGGCCACCAAGGGCGAGGACGGATCCCTGGTGTCGTACCGGGACGTGAATGGCGACGGAATCACGGACCTGCTCGCGAGGTTCCCCTCGCGCTCGATGCGGCTCGATCAGCACGGCGTGCGCGCCTGGCTGTCCGGAGAGACCCGGGACGGGCGGGCCCTCCTGGGGTCCGGGTCCCTGGCGGTGCTGCGCAACGAGCGGATGGAGCGCGCCGCGCGCGCGGCCCAGGAGCTCCAGACGCTCCCGCCCATCCAGGCCCGGATCGACCTGCTCCCGGGAGATCCGGCCAACGTCCTGGAGCTGGGGAACCGCGGCACGGTCGAGGTCGCGCTCTTGAGCGCGTCCGGCTTCGACGCAACGCGCGTCGATCCTTTCCTCCTGCGCCTGTCGGGAGCTCCGGTTACCCGCGGGCCGGGAGGCACGCTCGCCTCCGTGCGGGACGTGGACGGTGACCGGCGCGACGATCTCGTCGTGGAGGTCGCGAAGGCGCTCCTACAGGTCGACGCCGAAACGCGGGAGGTCGTCCTGACGGGCATGACGCCCGAAGGCCGTTTGCTCACGGCCAGGGACGACGTCTCGCTCGCCCCGACGACGACGCTCACCTTCGACAGCGACGACGCGACGCTCGCTCCCCGGGCCCCCAGCGTCGAGTTCTCGAGCGCCCCCGGCATCAACATCCTGGACGCGGCGGCGGCCTCCCCGTACCCGTCCTCGATCCAGGTGGCCGGTCTGACGGGGGTGATCTCCAAGGTGCGCGTCACCCTTAGAAAGCTGAGTCATCCCTTCCCGAGCGACATCGACATCCTGCTCGTCGGTCCCACGGGTCAAAGCCTGGTGCTGATGTCCGACGTGGGCTCAGGCGCGGGGGCGGCGAGCGCCACCCTCACGTTCGACGATGATGCGGCGCACGACCTGGACCCCTTGACCCCGATGACGTCGGGGACGTACCGGCCGATCAACATCGGCGGGTCGGACGTCTTCACCGCGCCGGCGCCGGTGCCGAGCGGAGCTGTTTCGCTCCAGGCGTTCGACGGCACCAGCCCCAACGGGACGTGGAGCCTCTTCGTGGTGGACGACCGGGCCGGCAGCGCCGGGTCGATCGCCGGCGGCTGGTCTCTGGAGTTCGTGATGGCCACCGAGTTCTGCAGCACGGGCCCGCTCACGATCAACGACCAGGCCCTCGCCACCCCCTACCCGTTGCCCATCGTCGTAGCGGGCCTGACCGGTGCGGCGAGCAAGGTGACCGCGACGCTCAAGGGGTTCAGCCATCCCTCCCCCCTTGACGTGCAAATCCTTCTTGCGAGCCCTGCCGGACCGTCGAGCCTCCTGATGGCGGAGACAGGCGGTGGGACTCCCGGAGTGTCGGGGGTGACGCTGGTGCTGGACGACGACGCCCCCCTTGCGCTCGACCCTGAGTTCAACCCCGCGAGCGGCACCTACCGTCCGGCCGCCTTCGGTGTGGTGCCTGCGTTTCCCGCTCCCGCTCCGCCCGCGCCCTACCCGGTCAACCTGGGAGTGTTCCAGTCATTCAATCCGAACGGGACGTGGAACGTCCTGGTGCGGGATGTTGTCCCATTGGATACGGGGAGCATCGCCAGCGTCTGCCTGCGGATCACGACGATGCCGCCCGCCGCGGAGAGCAATCCGGCCGCGATCGCCATTCCCGCCGGCGCACCGGGAACGACCGCCGGACCGGCAGGACCGTATCCGTCGACGATCGACATCTCGGGGGTGATCGGCACGCTCGTGAAGGCGACCGTCACCCTGCACGGCGTGACCCACACGTTCCCCAGGGACCTCGACGTGCTGCTGCAGAGCCCCTCGGGAGCAGACGTTCTCCTCATGTCGGACGTTGGCGGGTCGGGCCCCGGGGTCGCGGGGGTCGACTACACCTTCGACGACGCCGCCGCAACAAGCCTCCCCACGCTCACGAACGTCGGCTCCGGGACCTTCAAGCCCTCGAACGACAATACCGAAGGGCTGGACATTCTCCCCGCTCCGGCCCCACCTGCTCCGTATGGAGCCGCGCTCGTCGATCTCGCCGGATTCTCGCCCAACGGGACCTGGCGCCTCTACGTCTTCGACGACCGGGCGGGAGATGTCGGGAGGATCTCATCCGGCTGGTCGCTGAAGCTGAGCACCTGGCTCCCCACGTTTCGCGCCTGCAACGTGACCCACACCAACATCCCGGCCGGGGCACCGGGAACGACACAGGGCCCCTCGGACTTCTACGGGTCGGGCATCGTGACGCCCCAGTTACCCGTGGACTTGAGCCAGTACAAGCTTCGGGTCGATCTCATCGGGCTCAGCCACACCTTCCCCAGGGACCTGGACATCCTGCTCGTGGGTCCGGAAGGACAGAGCGCCCTCCTGATGTCCGACGCCGGTGGTGGCTTTCCGGGAATCAGCAACGTGAGCTTGAGCTTCGACGACGACGCGGCTTCGGGGCTTGCCGAGGCGGACAACCCCGCGTCCGGCACCTATCTGCCCACCGACTTCGACTCGGCGGACCTGCTGGCGCCGCCCGCCCCGGGCGGACCGTACGGAAGCAGCCTGTCGGTCTTCAAGGGTACCAATCCGTCCGGCCTCTGGGCGCTCTACGTCTTCGACGACTCGAACGCCGACACGGGAAGCTTCGAGCAGTGGTGTCTGAACTTCATCCCATCGATCGACGCCGACGAGGTTCAGAACCTTCGCTTCACCAACAACACGACCGTGAGGTGGGACGCGGGACCGAACGCGACGTTCTACGCGCTCTATCGCGGCACCCCCGACCAGCTGGCCAATCTCGACGATGCGGCGGCGGATGCGTGCCTGCTGATAGACCCATTGGGCCAGGAGTTCGGCGGTCTGACGGAGGTCCCGCCCGTCGGCAGCTTTTTCTGGTACCTGGTGCGAGGGGACAACGCGCAGGGCGAAGGCTCCGCGGGATTCCAGAGCCTGAACGGCCAGCTTCGTGCGCGCGTCATGAGCAGCTCTGGGACGTGCCCCTGAACCCGGCGGCGGGGCGCGCCCGACGCCGCGCTCCGCCGCCTGACAGGGGGGTGCCCGGTAAATCCAGATCTTCGCCGAGCCCGTCCCTCAAGGGTGGTCCTGGTCGTGCTCGGGACGCTACACGATACCGCGCGCGAAGCTGCCCCGATCGACGGCGCCGCGATCTGGGTTTTCTGGACGTCCCTGGGTGGGCGGCGCGCAGGGTACCCTGAGACTCGGGGACGCGTGAGGCGCTACGCCCGACGCACGTCGATGGGATGCGCCCTTCACCTCGCGGGACAGGTGCGTTCCAGATCGTCCTCGAGGTCGCGTGCGTAAACAGGCGCCTCCATCGGGACGCCGCGCGCCTTCGCGACGCGATAAGGGAATGCGGCGCCAAAACGAGCCGGAGCGCCCGTTTCCAGGTGATAGTAGTCGTCGGCGAGCGCCCTTTGAAGGTCGATCCACTTCACCCCTTCGCGCTCATAGGCGGTCAGCAGATCTTTGATGGCATCCGCATCGGCTGCACCGATGTGAAGCAGCAGGATCTGACGAACTTCGCGATGCACGAGCCGGTGGCCGAGCTCGCGCATCCGGCGCAGCTCTTCGACGTGCACATCGACGAACTTTCGACGCAGCTGCGCGAGCGCGGCCACATCATGCTGTTCAGTGCATCGCGAGAAGGGAGCGTTGAACGCCCAGTCGTCGGCGTCGATGCTCACCTCCGCCTTGACGTAACCGCGCCCTCGCAGGTACTCGCGAACGCCGTCGCGCTTCTCATTCGTGTCCCCCTCGAACAGGAAGGGATAGCGAAATACCTTCCAGAGCCCGGCATCGGGTTCGAGCGTCTTCAAGATCTCCTCGCCATGCTCGAGATCGGCGAGGTAATCCGCGAGACTCAAATGGTTCAGGTTCGGGTGAGAATAGGTATGGTTGCCCAGCGGATGCCCTGCTTGGCGCCAGCGACGCAAGATCGCTTCCAGCGACGGATCGTCCGCGACGCGCTTGCCGTTGACAAAGCCATAGACTTCCCGGAGTCCGTGTCGATCGAACGCCGAGAGCAAACGCTCGGCGATGGCCATACGATCGAACCCGGGCGTCGGCGGACCGTGGGCAGGAAGATCATCGACGGTGACCGCGACCTCGGGCACGCTCTGTGCGAGCGTCGCGTCTTTCGACCTGGTCTCGGGAGACTGAGGTGGATCAACGGCGCCAGGGTGACAGGCCACCATCGACACCACAAACCCGAGCGCGACGCCAATATGCCGGAAAGAGAGTGGCCACGATTTGCCAAGGCTTCGAAGGCTCATCGCGCGTAATGTAGCATGCGCGCTCGGTTGGGTGGACGAGCTTCCGCCGTGCCGGCGAGGACCTAGGGCACGGCCGCTTGTGAATAGGTTCTGGACAAGCACCCGGCTGTGCGGTTGCCGTGCGAAGCGCTGTCCGGCGTGATAATCATGTCCGCGCCGCCGCCGTGGCTGTTGAAGACTCCAACCAACGCCAGCGGATCACGAGCCCGAAGATGACGGCCAAAGAAGCCAGCACAAGGATGGCGTACCGGGTCGGGTCGATACGCCCGATGTTCAGCAACACGAGCGCCCCGGTACCGATCACGAAAGACAGCACCACCAAAAACGTGGCGAGTCGATCCAAGGGACATCCCCGCGCGCCCCAGATCAGGAGATAGAAGGTGAAGGGCATCTCACCCACCCCCAGGATCTGGCCGTACTGAGTGACGGCCCGCATCCAAGGCGGCAAGAACGCTCCGAACGAATTGATCACATACCCGGCGCCCGCGAAGAAGAGCGGGTACGCCAGCCATCGCGGGATAAACCCTGAGCGTATTACGAGGGCGCCCATCGGAAACAGCCACAGCCCCCAGAAGATCTGGTTGACGACGAGTCCGTAGTTGTGCAGCCGCAGGAAGAGCACCACCTGGGCCGCTGTCTCTCCCGGCCCGAGGACCGCCCCAATCGCGGGACTCTTGAGGAGGACGAGAGGCGCGATGTTGAACAAGGTATTGACGTAAGAGATCGGCACCGATACCAGCATCATTGCGGCCATGAGGAAGGAGCTCTTTTGGTCGACGTTTTTGAAGAGGTGGTACAGCGCGAGGCTCGCGAATAGGAGGACGGTCACCCCATAGAGCTCTGCGACGATAGCCGCGCGGAGCAGGTTCTCCGAGGCGCGTACCCGATCGACGGTCGCGAGGGCGCTGCCCTCGACCAGGAGGACGCCGGGGACGTAAAGGTAGGCGAAGGGTGCGAGGGAGCTTGCCAGTGCATACAGCAGCCCGGAGCGTCGGGCCTGACTCTGCGTCGAAATCATGGATCCGTCTTGGTGTTTCATCGGCTTGCGCTCCGTTTGCTCGCTACCGGCCGCGGCTCGGGTTCCGCGCGCTTGGCCTCGAAGCGGAGAATGTCGCCAGGCTGGCACGACAGCGCTTCGCAGATCGCATCGAGCGTCGTGAAGCGGATGGCGCGTGCTTTGCCGGTCTTGAGAATCGAGAGGTTGGCAAGCGTCATTCCAACCCGGTCCGCGAGCTCCGTCAGCGTCATTCGCCGGTCGTGGAGAAGGTCGTCGAGCTTGACGGCGATCGCCATCAGATCGTCCCTTCGAGGTCGTCACGCATGAGCGTGCCTTCCGCGAACACCCGCGCCAGCAGGAAGGTGAGGAGGACGGCGAGCCAGCCGTTGATCGAAAAGCCGGCGTTGAGATTCACGGGATGCGCCGGGGTCGAAATGATCTTGCCGATGGCACCGATGACGATGCTGAGCAGCTGAACCGCGAGCAGGGTCCAGGCGATCACTTGCAGGTGCCGCGCATTCGTGGCGACGAAGGGATCTCCCGCGCGAACTGTCTCGACAATCGCGAGAAGCCGCTTCAGGATCAAGTAGTTCAATGGGATTGCTACGAGACCGAGCATGGCGACCGCGCGGAGGCCCCATACGAGCCGCTCCGCGTCCGGCGAAGGGGAAAGATCGAAAGACGACATAATCCATTGCCTGTTGGGCATGATGAACAACAGCGCCAGGATTGCTGCTGCCATCAACCAGTTCAGAACGATGAGTATGCGCAGCACGACGTAGGTAATCGGCAGGGCGGCGGAGGACGAGACAGGCTTGGACATATTCATCTCCCCTGAAATTATCGATTAACGATATGCCATTTATCGAATGAAGTCAATATGGGTATTGACAAACGATAAATCAGCCCCGGTTGGCCAGCAGAATGAGGGCTGTGAGGGCCCGGTCGAGGGGGGCCTTTGAAGGGATGACGGTGTGAGCTAACTAGTTGTAGGGTTCATTCCGGGAGGCAGGCAAGAGCCTCCTCCACGCCTTTGGTGAGCCCGGGCTCTGGCCACGGGATGTCCAGAGCCTTCCAGCTCCGTCCTGCATTGCGACGACGCAAGGCCCGCCGCGCGGTTGATCTCCGCGCGGCGGGCCCCCGCTGGACTGACCGGAAGGCCTACCGGTCGTCCGAGTCCCTGCCTTCCGAAGCCGGCACGGCCGGGGAGACCGCGGTGGCGAACCCCGTCAGGATCCAGGCTCGCTGGCTGTTGGCGAATCGCGGCGCAAGCATCCCGTCGTTGATCTCACGCGTCACGGCGAATCGGTCGTAGGACGTTGCGGGCAGGAACAGCCGCGCATTGTCCTGGAAGCCGTCGGAGGCGCTGTCGACGTCTCCTTCGACCGCGGAGATGACGCCGTCGCGGTCTTGATCGACTCGCGCGACTTCTTTGGCGTAGGCATCGTTGATGCGCTGCAGCACGTCGGTCAGGCCCGGCTCGAACGACCTCGGCCGCTCGAACACGTCGAGGTAGATCTCGTGCGTCAGGCCGCTCGGGATGAAGCGCATGCGGAACTCGCGCTGAGCGTCGTCCTCGCCGTCGAATTTGTCCGGGTCACGGGGAAGGAACGGGCTGTCGCCGTACTGCACGGGATCGTTCTGGAACCCCGAGGGCCCGGAGCCGGGGATGAGGCTGGTCTGCGCGCCGATGTTCCCGGCTTCGAAGGTCCCCGCAAACCCGCCGGTAAACGGCAGCTCGTAGAGCGGAAACGTCCAGTTCGTCGTGTAGTTGAACTCCCAGTAAGAGTGCACGTCGCTCTGCTGCAGCGCGTTGTAGGCTCCCATGCTCAGGTAGATCGGCACGAGGTTGGCGTGGATGGCGGGGAAGTGATCGGATTCGGACGGGAAGCGGACCGCGTTGCCGTCGGTGGTGAACAGGTGATCGAGCGTGTTGTTGCCGGTGCCCATCGCCCGCAGGGCGTCGGCGTCGATCTGGAGGATCGTCCCGAACTGCGCCTTGCCGTCCGGGCGCGGCGGGGCGACCGGCGCGACCCGCAGGTCGTGGATCATCCAGCCCTCGTACCAGCCGCTCTCGTTGTTGATGACGAACAGCGGATGCAGGTCGGTGAACACGTCGATGAAGGCGCGCACGTCGCTGGGATCCGTCGGCAGGTCGGGCTTCGGCTCGACGACCATGCGGACCGCGCCGATGGTCGGCAGGCCGCAGTCGGCACCCGTCGCCGTCAAATCCACCTGGTCGTTGATGCCAGGGAAAATCGTCGTAAAGACGTTGCGCTCGAAGTTGTGAGTGTCGAGGAGGTAGTACTGGAACAGCTGGCTCGCATGGTCCGCCTCCGCGAATGCCTGCACCGGCGCCACGGTGTGCGGCCGGCCGGCGAGCCGGATGAGCCGCTCCCGGAGAGCCTGCGGAAGGAGCCGGATGTCACCCCGGTTCGCCAGAGTCGCCATGTCGCTCCGCGAGTGGGTGTTCGGATGACAGGGCGGGGAGACGGTGTCGGTCTCGAGGGTTACCGATCGCGCCACCGCCGGTCTGATCCCCTTTCCATCCACCTGGGATTCGGCGGCGGCACGGGCGCCGCCGAGCAGCAGGGCGCCGGCGATCGCAATGGACAGCAGCAGCGAATTCTTGAATCGGCTCGTTTCGGTGGGTCTCATGCGGACCTCCCTTTCTCCGACCTTATCCAGAAGGGCGACCCTGCGGGATTGCCTGGACGCCTGCTGGCGTCCCCATAACGCACGGGACGTGCCAGCGACGCGAGCGTCGTGAGGATTCGGCGCAAACGCCTGCCCTGCACGCGGTTCAACGGTTGGGGAGGGGGCCGGCGCGCGTCGAGCGCGCAGCAGACAATTGACGGCCTATTGGGAGAATGACGAAGGAATGGCAACCGCTGCGCGCGCGGTTCGACGCAAAGCCGCTCCGGACGGTGACTTCACGCACCGTCGCGAAGCGGCTCACGGATGGTGACCTCGCGCACCGTCGCGGGAGGTTGGGGAGGGTCTGTTCCCCTGCAGGTTTCAGTCGGAGACGACTTCTACATCTGCGGCATCGGGAACTTCTCGGCCATCCACCCCTGCCACTTCTCGGCGTCGCGCTTGACGACCGAATCCGCGTTGTTGCCGTAGAGGTAGAAGTAGATCGTCGCCATCGGCCCACCCATGCAGTTGTTCGCACCCAGGGCGAGCACTCCCGGCACCGGCTCATCCAGATGCACCTGCAGAGTCGCCTCTTCGTGCTTGAGAGCCTTGTGGATCGGTACGACCGTGCCGACAACTCCGCTGATCGACGCGCCGTTCACCGTCGCTCTCACCCGCTGCCCTTCGCGCGCGTCACTGAGATTGAGCCCGCTGAGGAGCTTGCTCCAGACCTCGGCGACGGAGCTTCCGCCCATGCCCATCGCCTGGATCGAGGCGCTGCGCTGTCCGCGGAAATTCGCCAGGTAGTTCTTGAGGATGCGGAAGAAGCCGGGCCACCCGTTCTCGACGCCCTCGAGCTGATTGTCCCAATCGTCGGTTTCCGCGAAGAGAGAATGGACGACGCGCACGAGGCATGTTCCGCCACTACGCGCTTCGACCGTCCACTCGGTGGCGATGACCGGCGAGTCCGGTCCCCAGCTGTCCTCCGCGGCCAGGCGGCGCGGCGCATCGTAGGCTGTAATGCTCGCGGCGGATTCCATGCCGGGAGCGAACTCCATCTTCATCTTCGTGGGCTTGCCGTCGGGACCGGGCTCGATCATTTCCGTCGGCACGAACCAGGCGCTGATGCCCGGACCGGTGGCGATGGCCTGCCAGACCTGCTCCGGAGTGCCCGGCACCTCGACCTCGACCTGGATGGAACGACGTCCGTTGGCTTCTTTCTTGACAGGCATGATGGCTCCTAGTCTTGAACCTTCAATTTGGGGCTTCCGATTTCTTCTGGGGTAGTGGATGGGCAACGAGCACGAGGCGATGAGAGCGTCCGCCGGCCGCGGAGGCATCGTGATAACGGGCGACCAGCTGCGTGACGGCCCCGGTGAGCTCGCGGGTGAACACGGCGCGGTCCTCGGGCGAACGGAACCGGACTTCGGTGTCGATGGCCAGGGTCGCGAGACGCTTTTCCTGCTCCTGGGCACGACGGAGCAGGCCGCCCACCTCTTGCACCATGCGCGCCGCCAGCGCGATCAGGTAGCTCGCCGAGAGACGATCCGCGGTGCGCCCGGGATCGGCGGCCGCTTCTCCCATCGCGGCGGGGGAGACCACATAAGAGATCGCCGATGCGACGAGCAGCCGCTCGGTGAGCCCGCCCCACTTGCGCTTCTTAGCGACGCGAACGAGCTTGTGCGCCTCGAGGGTCCGCAGGTGATAGTTGACCTTCTGGCGGGGAATTCCCAGACGCGCGGCCAGCGCAGCCGCCGAAGCCGGTTCCGCCAGCTCCGCCAGCAAGCGGCTGCGGACCGGGTCCAGCGCCACGGCCGCGGAAGCAGGGTCGTCGATGACCTGTACGCCAAGCATGGCGCGTATTCAATCATTGACAAAAAGATTTGTCAAGAGCGAAAAACGAACCGTCCCGGGAAAGATGCGCGAGCTCAGGCATGAGGGTAAATGGGCTCTGGCAGGGTCGCCGCGATGATGAGGCGATCACGACGGTAATGGACGGAATGCATAGTGGTGCGGAGCCTGTTGTTTCCTGGCGTTCTAATCCGCGTGTTGTGGAACTCGAAGCTCCCTAGAGCGAGTTCAGTAGGCGTGGACCAGGCAGTGGCGGTTGTTGAAGCGCAAGACAGGCGTTATCCATTCCCTGCGATAGAGCTCTCCCCAGCTTTCCGGTAGTCGTTCGCGACCCGGAAACAACCGGCGGGCGAGCACTCTTCGCCAGCTCCACCGGCTCTCCGTGAGGCCGAGCCGCATCGCTGGTGTGCTGCGGTCGGGCCGGCGCTCTGAGCGCCACTTCACGAAGTTCCTCCATACCATCGCCAAGAACAATCGCTCGGCCAGCGCATTGATGCGCCGGCCAAAGGCGATCGTTTCGCGACGGTGATGGGCCAGGCTGTGCCGCATGAGTGCGTGCAGCTGGTCTACCGGAAACATGGCGCGGTCCCGCTCGAGCATCTCCGGCGTGCGCGGGGCTCCTTTCGGGCCGCGTCGCGGGTTCGGGAAACGCTGCAGCCGTACTCGATCCGCGAACCCGGCTGCGGCTCGCTCATATGAAGGATGGCCGTCACCCACCAGATTCAGATGGCCTGCTTCGGGTATCAGCCGCACCAGTAATTGAAGGATGCGCCGACTCGACGCCTCATATCCCCCCTGCAATTTGCGACGAGGTCGCTGCAACAATCGCTCCTGTTGGACTGCCGACTTCCTTCCTGAGCGAAGATGCGGCGCGGGATCGGCGCCATAGAGGTACCATGAGTCCCGACCCACGGGAGTGGCGACCCCGAACGGGAAATCCTGGCTGAACTCGAATGTCTCGAAGTGATCGAGGACCACAGTTTCTGACAGGCTGCCCTCGAGATGCTGCAAGGCATGAGCGCTCAGCAACAATGCATGCCGACCGAGCCGGGCGCTAAGCCGGGTGACCGTGGAAGGTGCGCAACCCAGCGTGCGCGCCAGCTGACGGTGCGCACAGCCTGCCTGCAACCCCGCAGCGATGGGAACGAGCAACTCCGGCCGCTTGAGGTAATACGACACCGCGAAGCTCTGGCGAGAAAACGTGCGCTTGCACTCCGAACAACGGAAGCGTGGAACGGAGCTGCGCCGGTGAGTGTCGTACGCCCCATGATGGATAAAGGAATAGCCGCGTAACCGACGCGTGTGCTGCGGACAGTCGGGCCAGGGGCAGAAACGAGGCCGGAAAAATCGCAGGCGCTCAATCGGGACCTTGGGCCAGCGCATGGGCGCTGATACCTCAAGTAGCGTGCCAGCAACTCCAAGAGAAATCTGTTGGAAATAATGCAGTTATGGAAGGAGATGGCCGAATCGACGTCCGTGCGCATTCACCTTGCTTGGCGACTGTCCGCCAGTGAACACAACAAGGTCCGCACCACCATGGACGGAATGGCGTACTATCCGATGCCCAGGCGGCGGGATTCGGGGGTGGCTCGAGATGCGTCGACGGGATTTTCTTCAGGGCGTGGCTGCGATTGTGGCGCTGGATCTTTTCCGGCAATTTCCGATGCCGGCGCAAGCGCGGAGCCTCGCGCGCGGGCGGGTCCGGCCAACGGATCCTGAGTGGCCGAGCGCGGAGAAGTGGGAAGCCCTGAACCGCAAGGTCGGCGGGAGTCTCATTCGGCCGAAGTCCCTTTTCGCGTCGTGTGAGTCCGATCGCAAGGGGGCGGCGTGTGCGGAGGTAATGGAGAAGATGCGCAATCCGTTCTACCTCGGCGATCAGCCCGGAGGGACGGAGGTGTCGGGTTGGCTGGATGCGTGGACCCCGGCACCGAGCGCCTACGGCATCGCGGCCCGCACCACAGCCGACGTGGTCGCCGGGGTGGATTTCGCCCGCCGGCACAATCTGCGTCTGGTGGTGAAAGGCACGGGGCACAGTTACCTGGGGACCTCGAACGCTCCCGATTCCCTCCTGATCTGGACGCGAGCGATGAACAAGGTGATGCTGCACGATGGTTTTGTCGGCCAGAGATGCGGGAAGAACGCAGCGCCCAGCCCGGCAGTCAGCGCAGGGGCGGGATGCATGTGGATCGATCTCTACAACGCGGTGACGACCCAGGCCGGGCGCTACGTGCAGGGCGGCGGCTGTACGACCGTCGGAGTCGCCGGTCTGGTACAAAGCGGTGGATTCGGCTCCTTTTCCAAGGGATTCGGCAGCGCGGCCGCGGGACTGCTCGAAGCAGAGGTGGTCACCGCCGACGGCCGGGTGCGGATTGCGAATGCGTGCACGAATCCGGATCTCTTCTGGGCCCTCAAGGGAGGCGGGGGCGGCAGCTGGGGCGTCGTCACACGGGTGACGCTGCGCACGCACCGGCTTCCGGAGAGCTTTGGCTTCGCCGCCGGCTCCATCCAGGCGCAATCGGATGCCGCCTTCCGGCAGCTCATCGGCCGCGCCATGGACCTCTACCGCGACAAGCTTTTCAATCCGCACTGGGGCGAGCAGATGAAGCTGGGACCGGACAATACCCTGGAGCTCTCGATGGTGTGCCAGGGGCTCAGCGATGATCAGATCACTCAGGTGTGGAGGCCGTTTTTCGAATGGGTGAATAGCGAGAAGGACCTCAAGGCATCGGACCTCAACACGGGAGCGCGGCCGGCCCGGCCCTGGTGGGACGTGGTCGCCAGAAAGAAACGGGGAAGCAAGGCGAT
Source organism: Candidatus Polarisedimenticolia bacterium (assembly GCA_035764505.1). NCBI lineage: Bacteria > Pseudomonadati > Acidobacteriota > Candidatus Polarisedimenticolia > Candidatus Polarisedimenticolia bacterium. The sequence continues at coordinate 6,338 of DASTZC010000137.1, read as the reverse complement.
GATCAGCGACCCGAGGCCCGGGGCGTCCGAGACCCATGCCTGGTGGAGCGGCGACCAGGACCAGGTGGGCGCCTTCATCCATGGGTACGATTCGATGTGGCTTCCGGCCTCGCTCCTGGAAGACGGCAGGCGAGAACAACTTGTCGAGGCGCTGTTCGCTGCCAGCCGTCACAAGAAAGTCGAGATGCACTTCAACAAGGGAATCGCCGGGGCGCCGCCGGAAGCGGTGGCGGCAACCAGGGCCACGGCGACCAACCCGGAGGTCACGAAGGCGTTTGTGCTGGTCATCATCGCCGATGGCGAGCGCCCGGCGTATCCGGGGTTGGAGCGCCCCGCGATTGAAGTGGATGCCGCGCGCAGGAACGCTCGCGAGATCGACCTGGCTGCCGCCGAGCTTCGCAAGATCGCGCCGGGTTCCGGCTCCTACGTCTCGGAGAGCAATTTCTTCAACGCCGCGTGGCAGAAGGAGTACTGGGGCACGAACTACGCGCGGCTGCAGGCGGTGAAAAAGCAATACGATCCGGATGGATTGTTCATCGTCCATCACGGCGTGGGCAGCGAGGAGTGGAGCCCCGACGGCTTCACGAAGGTCTCCTGAGCAGCCCGCTCCTCAGCTGCCGGGCGTCGGGGGCTGTTCCTTCTCGCAGGCGCCTTCGTGGTTCTTCTGGACCCGAACCCGCTGGCGCTCGCAATCGTTGGGATAAGTGTGATTGTCGCAGCCGCACACAGGTTTGGCTTCGTCGGTGCACGTCTGGGATATCTTGACGCAAACGCCACCAGCCTCCTGATCGTCACACCGTCCCTGCAGATCGCACCACAGCCCCTCCTCGCATTGATGGCCCTCGACGCCTGCGCAGGCCTCGCCTTCCTTGCTGCGAGTTTCCTGAACGGGTTTGCTGGATGAGCCCGCCAGAAGAAGGAATCCTAGAATCATGCCGGCAAGTATCTTCACTTTTACCTCCTATGACCGACCGGATAGCCGGAAAGCCTTTCCCGGGGCCTGATTCCGGCCACCAGGCTCCCCTATGCATACTTGCACTCGTTGCCGTGATGTTCAAATGCTTTTGTGAGAAACCGGGTCTCGGCCTCGCCGCCGGAGACCTGGGTGAACCGCTTCGGCTGGTGAAAACTGCGGGTCCGGCCCTGCAAATGCTAGAGTTAGGCCTGTCGGAAGAGGGCCGGAGAGCCTTGTGGACGAGATAGCGCTGAGAATCGCCGAGTCCATTGCCGACCGTTACCGCATCGAGCGGAAGCTTGGCGCGGGAGGCATGGCGAACGTCTATCTGGCCCGCGACCTCCGGTACGATCGCGACACCGCGATCAAGGTGATGCGTCCTGAGCTGGCGGAGACCCTGGGAGTCCAGCGATTCCTGCGAGAGATCCGTCTCCTGGCGCATTTGCAGCACCCCAATATCCTCAGCCTCGTCGACTCCGGAGAAGCCGGGGGCCTGGTCTACTACGTCATGCCCTACCTTGCCGGCGGCTCGCTGCGTGATCGATTGAACCATGAGCGAGAGCTTCCCATTGCCGACGCTATCCAGATTCTGCGTGAGGCTGCCGGCGCGCTCGCGCACGCCCATTCGAACGGTATCGTGCATCGCGACATCAAGCCGGAGAACATCCTCTTCAACGCCGGTCACGTGCAGGTGTCGGACTTCGGCATCGCGCGGATGATCTCCGGGGACAACCCGGACCATGAGCTGGCCACGACGCTGACGGCCGTGGGACTGACGATGGGGACGCCGCAATACATGGCGCCCGAGCAGGCCGCCGGCGATCCCAATACGGATCACCGGGCCGACCTGTACGCTCTGGGCGTGCTGGCGTATGAGTCGCTTTCCGGCGCTCCGCCTTTCGTCGCGGGCAGCGCGGCGCAGCTCTCCATGCTGCGGCTGACCCAGGAGCCGGCGCCGCTGTCGAGGCAGCGCTCTTCCGTGCCCGCGGCGCTCGAGGAGGCGGTGAGACGCTGTCTCCAGGTGCGGCCTGCCGATCGATGGCAGTCCGCCGAGGAGCTTCTGGCCGCACTGGACCGGGCCGTCCGTCCGGACGGTACATCCATAAGCGGCTCGCGACGGGGAGGGACAATCACGGCACGAATGCCGGTCACCGAGACCCTCGCCCGCAAGCTGGATCGGCGCAGCTTCGATCCCAGAATGATCGGCGATTCGCTCGAGTATCTGGACAATCAGGCGGAAAGCGACGTGCTGGTCATGATGCTCAATGCGGTCTGGCTGGACGGATCCGACTTCGAGACGCACCTGCGCACGCTGCCTTACCACTGCATCGCGCCTACCTTGTACGGATTCGAGCCCCGGCCGCGATACCGCATGGCTCTGCCGCTGCGCGACCACATCCTTTTCCTCTCTGAGCTCCTGAGCGTGACGGTGAAGGAAAGCAACCCTTCACTGGTGATTGTCGTGGGGTTTTCCGCCTCGGGAGACTTCGTGCTGCAGCTCGCTTCCAGCACGCCCGCCGGCGTTCGGGCGCCTGACGGGGTCCTCGCCCTGGGGCCCAATCAGGGGGTCGAGACCTGCTTCATCAGCCGCGTGCTTGCGAAGCTGGAAAGCAACGATCCCGTGAAGCTGCTGGCGGCCCTGCGGACCATCAGCGAAACAGCGTCGAGTGTCGACGAATGGATGCTGCTCAACGGTTATCTGGGTCGAATCATGGCCCGGTTCCGGGACGACCTGTCGCCGCTATGCCGTCTGGGCCGCGACCTGGTCCAGCCTTTCGAGCGGGACGGACCGGAAGCATTCGCTCAGATGTACCGGGAGGCCGCCGCCCGGGCGCGGCTCGTCCGCTGCGTCTTCGAGGATACCGACACCTGCAAGGGGCTTTTGCGGACTGTCCTCACGGATCACATGGACCGGCAGATTCTCGGTGAGCATCATCGTGACGGCTCACTCCTCATCGAGCCGACTCCGAGCCATTTCGAGCTCATCCAGCCCGAGCGAATCGCCGCGCATCTCGCTGCCATGGTCGAAGAGCTGCGCGCGGCAAAGAGCTAGCGGCGCAGGACTCCGTAGAGCTCCGGCGGCCGGTCAGAACCAGACGAACAGGTGTCAGAGCCGGTAGCCGGTCAGGGTTCCCGGTGCGGTCTGCAGGAACAGCATGCCGGCGATGTCGTCGACGGCGTAGACCGGCTCGCGCTCCTTGCCGAGGTCGACGCGGGAGCGTGGCTGCGCGCTGTCCTTGTCGATCTGGAGGAGGATGTTGCCTTTCCCTTCCGGCGCAGGAGTCAGCATGAAAACCGATTCCGGGATGGTGAGCGAGGCCCGGAAACGCTTCGAGGCGAGGGCAGCGGCCTGGCGTGAGTAGCCGGTCAGCTGGGCGCCGCCCCTCTTGTACGCCGCCGCCACCTCTCCCGTGAGCTGCTGGGTCCCCGGATCGATCGCCTTTCTGGACGCCTCCGCGAAAGCTTCTCCGTACGCCGAGGCGGCGGCGCCGTACAGACCGGCGCGCACCGCTTCGATCCCGTAGAGGGCGCGCAGAAGTCCGGGAAGCCGCGGCGCCGGATAGTAAGCCTGCTGCTTGATCTGCCCATCCCGTCCCAGGACGACCAGGTTCTGGGAGGAGATCAGGACGATCCCCGCGGGCCGGATCTCGATGTCGGTCGGGTCCTCGCCTCCTTGCAGCGTGACCTCGTTGCCCAGGGCTTTGAAGGTGCCCGCGTCACGATCGACGGCGTACAGCCGGTGATCGCGATTGGCGAACACGTAGAGCGTCCGACCCTCCACGGCATGGTTCAGGAGGAAGCGTGCGGCGTCGTACTCGCCCGACATCAGCTGCCTGCCGCTTTCGATCGCGTCCTTGAACCGCGGCGCGCCGCTCGCGAGATCGATGAAGTTCACCTCGCCGTTGGTCGCCGCGTCCGGACTCGAGATGTAGAGGAGGCCCGCCGGAGTGAGCTCGGCATAGTCGAGCCGGCCCTTGATCTTCACGTCCTTCTCGAGGCGCAGGGTGGCCGTTGCCACGTCCAGCACGTTCACGAAGGTGCGTGACTCGGCGTCCACCGCGAGCACGGCGGCGCCGCCGGTGATGAAGGCGTCCGTCACGGTGCCGCGCATGCGCAAGGGTTTGGGGGCGACCGTGGATCCATCCTCGTAGCGCGCCACGTTCAGTCCCGTTTGCACCACGCCGTTCACGATCCGCACCTTGCCGGTCGCCTCGTTCGCCGGGGGCGATTCGGGAAGGATGACGATACCGTTGGGGTGCTGGACGATGTCGTGCACGAACCCTTCGATCGTGGCGGGTTTGGGCCAGAGGGCGCGGCCGTCCGTGAGCGCCAAGGCCATGAGGCGGTCGTCGAAGCTGACGTAGAAGCGATCGGACTGCTTGCGCGACGGATAGAGGCGCACGTGGCGCGCGGGGCTGCCGGCCCGGGCGGTGGGAAGCTGGGCGGACCAGCGCACCAAGCCGGTGCGAGCGTCGAGCCCGCGCAGGCCGGTCAGCGTGTTCACGACGAGGAGATCCGGTCCGGCCTGCATCACCTCGAGCGTGGTCCGTTCCGACGCGGCACGCGTCATACCCTGCATGAGCGCCGCAAACCCCTTCTTCTTCGGCTCGCTCGACTCGAACAGTGACTCGTTCACCCAGCGCTGCGCGCCGGTCGAAAGATCGTAGAGCGCCACCACCGGAGGTCCGTCTGCCCGCTGCCCGTGGACCAGCATGGAGCCGCTTTCCGGCAGCACCCGGCGGGTGACGATCGTGGTCAGGTTCAGGCGCCGGGAGTCGAAAACGATCCCGCCGGTCACCGGGTCGAAGACGACGAGCAGCCCCGGTCGCTGTGCCTCCATGAGAAGCGAGCCTTCGACCATCCGGACGTCGTCGGTCGAAACTCCTCCCAGGTCGGGGCTCTCCCAGACAATCTGGCCGTGCTCGGTGTCGACGGAGGCGAGCGCCGAGTCGGTCGACACGAGAAGTGCCCCCGCGGGCGTGACCTGCTGCCAGCGGATATCTCCCTTCATCTTTATTGTCCAGGCAGGAGCCGCTCCCGATGGAGCGGGCGGCACGGGACGGGCCTGGCCGGCCGCGCAGAGGGCGGCGACCAACGACAGTGGCAGGAGCACGCGACCGGCAATCTTGTGTGTCATGTCGAACCTCCCCGCGGAAACTTAGGCACCGGAAGGCTCCGTGTCACGTTTCCAGGACCAGGAAGGATTGGAAGCTTCACGAGAATCATCAGCCGAAAAAAATCCTCTAGAATCTCTAACCTGCTGACCTGTATGAGCTAATGGCCATCCGGTCGGTCTTTCTGCCCGCCACATTCAAGCTTTGTTCAAGTCCTGCCCCGTACCGTTCATCCGTTGATTCCGAGTTTTTCTTGGCGCGGCCGGCCGGCGCGGCTGCGTCTCGAGGACGCTTGCCGGAACAAGGAGAGGCGCAATGAGTAATGCAGGGCATCGAAAGGGGGCAGCGACCTTCAGCTGGGCCGTGCGAGGGCGTCCGGGGAGATGGCTCAGAACCGCCCTCCTGGCTTTGATCTCAATCGCGTTCGTGTTCACGCGATCGCCGCTGCGCGCGGCGGACCCGACCTCGGCGACGATCACGCTGTCATCCACGCCGATCGGCTGGCAGGGGACGGCTCTCGGCGGTGGCGGGGTGAACGACGTGGGGATCGGCTTCGTCGGCGGCGAAGACCTGTGCGTGGAGGGCGTCAGCTGCGACAACTTCACCTTGACGATTGGCGGAAGTCCCGCCGATTGGATCAATGCCGGCAAGATGGTGCACGTTCACCTCGAATGGACCGTGCCGGTCCAGGATTTCGACCTCTACATCCACAAGGGGGATTTGAACGGTCCCGTCGTCGCCAGCTCCGGCAACGGCGCGACCAACGGCATTCTCACCAGCGAGGACACCGATCTGGATCCGAAGCGGCCGGCGGTCGGCACGGGCACTTTCGCGGTGCATGTCGTCTATTACACCGCGACGCTGGCCGATCAATACCGGGCCACGGCCCGGGTCGTGGACGCTCCGGTCACCCCGCCGCCCCCGCCGCCGCCCCCTCCTCCGGGCGCCGAGCCCGCCGGGACGGCGCGCTTCTACAACTACATCGCTCCTCCCGGCCTCGGGGACGATTCCGGCGAGCCTTCGATCGGCGTCAACGGTCGCAGTGAGAAGACCTTCAGCGGCGTGCCCAACGGCGGTACGGTGAACTACTTCGGCGGCTTCCTTCCCTACATGCTGCGCGTCACCTTCAACGACGGCGTGTGGCCCGCCAAGGCGACCTGGGAGACGCCACCGCTGACGGTGGCGACGGCTCCGCGCGTCGCGGGCGATCCCATCCTATTCACCGATCGGGTGACGGGCCGCACCTTCGTCACGCAGGAGATTGGTCT
>DASTZC010000136.1 GCA_035764505.1 Candidatus Polarisedimenticolia bacterium | reverse complement strand
GATCCGCTGCTGCCGCCTTCCGTCCCGTTGACGTCGGTGCGCTCGTAGATCCGCTGGCCGCGCGGCCAGCTGGTGCAGGTCGGGGCCGTGGTGTCGACATGGTCCGCGGAATAGGCCTGCGGCGCCCAGGCGGGATGGCTGATCCGGACCAGCGGATGATTGTTCAGATTCGCCACCGGAGAGTTGTTCCATCCCAGGAACACCGATCCCGCGGGAGGCGTCTGGTTCAGCTGCAACAGCGTGAAGTCGCCCGTCGTCCCCGTCGCCTTGATGGTCGAGCCGAGGCGCTGGATGCCGCCCGGCTGCGTCTGCGGAGGGCAGTTGGTCTGGCCGCACGGGAGCGTGAACTGGAAGTAGGCTTGAAGGTTCGAGGCGTCCGCGCCGGCGCTGATGCAGTGGTTCGCGGTGAGGAAGTAGGGGATCTGGGTGGCGGAGACGGTGTCGTTCAGCAGCCCGCCGGTGCAGGTGTAGATGAACTGTCCGTTGATCCACTGCATGAGCGCCACGGCGCTCTTGGCGGGATCGGCCGCCGTGCCGATGGTGCAGGAGGCGTTGCCGATGCAGGAGACGTTGAAGCTGCAGAACGACTCGGGAGAAATGCCGAGATCCCCGGCGAACTTCTGGCCGATGTGCCCGACGTCAGAGATGCCGAACGAGAGGCCCTTGAGGTCGGCGCTCCCGTTCGGGCCGTAATGGCGCAGCAGAACGACGCCCTGCGATCCGAAGACCGTGTCGGACCAGAACTCGCCGCTGCCGTTCGGGCCCTTCCCTTGATAAGGACCGAAAGCCTGTCCTTGCGTGCTGAAGAAATAGAGGTCCGCATCGCCCGGGAGATCCAATCCGCGGACGTGGACGCGGAGCGCGCCGGCGCCCGCCGCCTCGATCGCCATCGCCCAGACGAACCCGCCGTCGGCGGTCGGGGCGAGAACGCCATGTCCAACCTGCCTGGGGCCCGTAGAGAGCATGGTGGCGTCGACGTTGGAGAAGCGGACCATCTCCTGGATCGGCTTCGTCCGGCCGACGACGCCGCGGTCGGTGGTCTCAGCCTGCTTCTTCTTGAGCTCGGCCTTTTCCTGCTCGGTCAAGGAGACGAGGAGCGAGCGGTTCAGGACGCCGGCGGGAACCTCCTTCATCAGCCAGTCGTGCAGCGCCGCCATCGAAGCAGCCTCTTCCTGAGCGGTGGGTCCTCCGATGAGCGTCTCGGGAAGCGTGCTCTTCGAACCTGGATTGGGCGAAGCGGGACTGCCGGTGGATAGGCCCGAGCCGGCCAGCGCGATCGCCACGGCGAGCGACGCCAGCCCCAGGTATCCGAGCGCAGGACGGAGCATGCGCGGACGACGTACCATCACGGCCTCCTACGAGTGGAAGTGTTGGGAACGGGAATAGACGGATGGCTGGAGCGCCTCGTGGCGCGGAAGGACGAGCCAGTCGAGTTCCGGTCGGGGACCGGGCTCACGTATCGCAAGCCCCCCTCTCTGCGTGGCCGAGTGTCCAGAGTCGCGTAAAGCTACGCCGGATTCGGGACGCGATCAACAGAGATCTTTCCCGCAGGAGAAGATTTCTCGCCCAGCCTTGTGCGTCCTTATGCTCGAACCGCATTTCCCGACGCCTCTCGACGTCATCTTGATGGTGAATCGGCATCGGATCTTCCCGCCATCGCTGTAACGGCGTGTCCGCCAAGCGTTCCGCGCGGCTCCCACAAAAGAATCTGGATGAAGTCGCGAAGGCCGCGCGTAGAATGGGCCCCTTTTCAGGGAGGTCCGGTTGAGATTCCGAGGGGGGAGAGCGGCTGCGCTCGGGATTTTACTGAGCATTACGGTGGTCGCGGCGGGCCCGGAGCCGCGCCAGCCCACCCTGCGCTATGCCGGCGCGATCTTCCATCCCGGTGCCGCGACGCCCCAGCCTCCCGCCTGGTACCGTGGCGCTTCCGAAAAGGAGTCTCCCAAAGGCCGCCGCTTCATCGTCGCGGTGACGACCGCTCCCCTCGACCCGCGGCAGCGCCAGGAGCTGGAAGAGGCCGGCGCGAAAGTACTGGGCTACATCCCCGACAACGGCTATCGCCTCCGGATCGATCCGGCGCAATTCGACGCCCTGCGCGCCCTTTCTTTCGTCGCCTGGGTCGGCGAGGCGCCTCCCCACCTCAAGATCCAGCCGCAGCTGTCGTCGCTGGCCGGGCATCCGGCGGAAGCGGTGAAGCTGCGCGCCGTCCTCGAGGCGGACGAGCCGCCCACGCGGGCGCGACAGGCGCTGGCGGGCTTGCCGATGGTGGCTGCTCCTTCGGGCAAGGGCGGCGCCTGGAGGATGGAAGCGACGGTTCCGCCCGGACGCCTTGCCGCGGTCCTGTCGCGGCTGGCGGGCCTGCCCGAGGTGGAAGCGGTCGAGATGGCCCGTCCCTTCCGGATGATGAACCAGGATGCCGTCTGGGTGCACCAATCCTTCGTCGGGCCGTCGCCGCAGCAGACGCCGATCTTCGATCGCGGGATTTACGGTTGCGGGCAGATCCTGGGAGTCGCCGACTCGGGTCAGGACTACGACCTTTGCTTCTTCCGCGACACCGTCAACGGCGCGCCGCCGATCGCCTCCTGCGCCGCGGCCCCCTGTCCGCCGGCCGCGCCGGCCGCGAGCCGGCGCAAGGACATCCTCTATTACAACTGGTCGGGAACGCCGACGGGAGACGACGACACCTGCCCCGCGACTTTTGGCGGGAGCGGCCACGGCACGCACACCTCCGGCTCCGCGGTGGGCGACCAGGCTCCCTATGCTGATTGCACCGGCTTCACCACACCGGGCCGATCGGCGGGCGACGGGCTGGCACCCGGCGCGAAGCTGGTCATGCAGGAGATGGGCGACGGTTTGGAGTACCTGAACAACCGCGGCGGGACGCTGTGGAACCTGGCCGACGTGGCTTTCCAGAGCGGCGTGCGGATCCACTCCGACTCGTGGGGCGGCGCCTGCTACGACATCTTCGGCACCTGCGTCCCCGGGTGCGAGATCCCTTATGACTCGTACGCGCGCGACGCCGACCTGGCCATGTGGACCTATCCCGATCTGCTGATCGTCACGTCGGCGGGAAACGGCGCGGAGTTCTGCCCGCCTCCCGTCTCGGTCGGCACGCCGGCGAACGCCAAGAACCTGGTGACGGCGGGCTCCGTCGGCCATGGCGCCGCCGCGGGCAGTCCGTCATCTTTTTCCAGTCCCGGGCCGGTCTTCGACGGGCGGTTGAAGCCGACGGTGGCGGCCCAGGGGGAATCAACCGTCTCCGCCGCTTCTGATGCGACGATCGGATCCAACAACTGCGACACCTGCACGCTGGACGGCACCTCGATGTCCTCGCCTACCACCGCCGGGTTGGCGGCCCTGGTGCGCGAGTATTACACCGCCGGCTACTACGCGACCGGCGCACGCAACCCCGGCTCCGGCATCACCCCCAGCGGCGCCCTGCTCAAGGCAACTCTTGTCGACAGCGCGGTGGCGCTGGGCGCGGCGTCGCCGGCCCCCGATTTCGACTCGGGCTATGGTCGGGTGCAGCTGAACCGGACGCTGGCCTTCACCGGCAGCTCCTTCGCGCTGCGCGTCGACGATTATCGCGGCGGCGCCATCAACGGGACCGTCGTCACGCACGCCTATGACGTTGCGGCAGGCGAGCCGTTCCGTGCCACGCTGGTATGGACCGATTACCCCGCGGCGCTGAACGCGGCGTCGGCCCGGGTGAACGAGCTGAAGCTGGAGGTGATCGATCCGGCCCGCAACGTCTGGTTCCAGAAGCTCGACTCGGGAACGGGCGCTCCGGCGCAGACCTCGAATGCCGGCGACGCGCACGACGGCGTCAACGTGGAGGAACGCCTGGTCTTCAATGCTCCGGCGGCGGGGCGCTGGGTGGTGCGCGTCAGAGGGATCAGCGTCCCGATGGGACCGCAGCCTTTCGCGCTGGTGGTGCATGGCGCGCTCACCGACTGCGCCGCGCCGGCCGCGCCGGGGGCCCCGGCGCTTTCCACGCCGGCCGAGCACCAGGTGCAGGTGAGCTGGAGCGCCGTGGGCTCAGCGGCCGCCTATAACGTCTATCGCTCTCTCGGGGGGTGTCCGGGAGGTCCATGGGTCCAGATCGCCTCGGCCCTGGCGGGCACCTCCTACCTGGACACCGGCGTGTCGGGAGGCGCGACCTACAGCTATCGCGTCGCCTCCGCCTCGGATGCGACCGCCTTCTGCGAGACGCCCTCGGCGTGCGCCCAGGTGGTGCCCACCGGAGACTGTTTCCTGGTGCCGAGCTTCGCGGGCGTGAAGAGCGCGGCGAGCGCCGCGACTTCCACCTGCGCCATCGCGCTGAGCTGGGATCCGGCCAGCTCTCCCTGCACGGCGAATGTCCGCTACAACGTCTACCGGGACACGACGAGCGGCTTCACCCCGGGACCGTCGAACCGGATTGCGCGGTGTTTGGGGACGACCGCCTTCACCGACACGCTCGCGCTGGCCTATGGAACCACCTATTACTATGTCGTGCGCGCCGAGGACGCCACGGCGGGGCACGGCGGCCCCTGCCGCGGCGGGAACGAGGAATCGAACGGCGTGAAGGCGTCGGTGACTCCCAACGGTCCGCCAGGCCTGGGGACCTTCACCGACAATGCCGGCGACACCGGGACGGCGGCCTTCGTCCCCGCGGCTCCCTGGGTCGCGGCCGCAACCGGCGGCAACGCCGGGCCGAAGGTATATTGGGGCGACAGCTCCGAGCTGGTTTGCGCCGATCTGACGAGTCCGGTGCTCACGCTCGACAGCCCCGCCTCCGGACCGCAGCTCTCGTTCTCGACGAAGCACACCCTGGAGTTCGAGGAATTCGGGGTCCTCGACGCTTCCGAGGGCTCGGTCGGCGAGGTGGAGGTCGCCTCCGGTCCAACCTTCAGCTCCTGGTCGCGCCTGCCGCTCAGCCCCAACTACCCGACGCACGTCGATCTCACCGCCACCGCCTGCGACACGATCGTCGACAACGTCAACTACTTCAGCGACCAGCGCCTCACCTATTCGACCTACAGCGCCTCGCTCGCGAACTGGGGCGGCGGCGACGTGAAGATTCGCTTCCGGATGTCGGGTGATTTCTTCTATCCGAGCGGCTCGTGGTGGGTTGACGACATCCAGGTGACCCATACCCTGGTCCCGTCGACCTGCACCGCGCAGGCGGCGGGACCGCCGCCGATCCCCGACGGCGCCTCGGTACCGGGCTCGCCCCTCACCGTCGTGCCGAGCGGCGCCAATCTCCAGCTGAGCTGGGACGCAGCCGCCTGCCCGCCCGCCGCGGTGAACATCTACTGGGGAACACTCGGGAGCTTCGCGACCTTCGCGGGAGGCTTCTGCTCTCTGGCACCTTCGGGCAGCGCGTCGATCACCCTCCCAGACAACGTCTGGTTCCTGGTCGCCGGCACCAACGGCGGATCCATCGACGGGAGCTGGTCGCGCGACCAGGTAGGCAGCGAAAAGAGCTACGCCGGCGCGTCCGCCGCCTGCCCCGTCATCACCCAGCACGTCACCAACAACAACTGCCCCTAAGGCGCCCAAGCGGGAGGGATCGGCTGCCGGAGCCACCCGGTTTTCCGCGATGGGCTCCCAGGCGCAACCCTAAAGAAGGGAGCGCAGGCGCAGGTAGCCGGCGCGGCTGAGGGGGAGCTGCGAGCCGTCGCGCAGGATGGCGACGTGCCGGTCCTTGGCGATCAGC
>DASTZC010000135.1 GCA_035764505.1 Candidatus Polarisedimenticolia bacterium | reverse complement strand
GAATCCTTGTACTTCCGGCGATCAATGCGTGCGCCGCCAGACCGCCGACGCGAACGTCGATTGCGAGGGCACCCCCATGGTCTGCGACGATGGGAATCCCTGCACATTGGACGCCTGTGATCCGGCGCTCGGCACCTGCGTTGCCCCGCCGCGCAATTGCGACGACGGCAACCCTTGCACGCAGGAAAGCTGCGACCTCCTGACCGGGGGATGCGTGCGGGCGCCGGTAAACGGAAGCTGCGAAGATTCTCACACCTTCTGCACCATCAACGACAGCTGCGTCAACGGCAACTGCGTGGGACAACCTCGGAACTGCAGCGACGGGATCGATTGCAGCATTGATTTCTGCACGGACGGTATAGGAACAGGACAGTGCAACCACGGTGTGGGCCCGTGTCCCCCTACCGGGAATCCCTGCACGCAGTCGCAGTGCAATCTGCAGGTGGGAGGTTGCCTCCCCTCGAACCTCCCTAGCGGCTCATTCTGCTCGGATAACAATTCCTGCACAACGGAGTTTTGCGTTCGTGGACAATGCACCGTCCAGCTGGGGCACCCGGGTCAATCTTGCAACGACGGGAATCCCTGCACGACGAACGACGTCTGTGCCGGCTCCCAGGGCTTTTTTTGCAGCGGGACCCCTCTCTGCAACGACTCGAATCCCTGCACCTCCGACAGCTGCGATCCATCGACGTTCGCTTGCTTCCATGCGAACAACACTTCTCCCTGCAGCGACGGTAATCCCTGCACCGCGGGCGATGTCTGCAGCAACGGCAGCTGTCAGCCCGGACAGGCTCTGGAATGCGACGACGGAAACGCCTGCACCGTTGATTCCTGCGGCGCCAGCTGTACTCATTCCCAGGTCAGCTGCGACGACGGGAACGTCTGCACCGCCGATTCATGCGACGCGGTATCTGGATGCGCGCACGCGCCCGTTTCAGGCGGTGAGGTCAGCTGCGGCGTCGGCGCCTGTCGGCGCACGGTGACCGAGTGCGTCGGCGGCGTGCCCCAGACCTGCGTTCCCAGCTCTCCGACGGACGAGACCTGCAACGGCCTCGACGACGATTGCGACGGCTTTACCGACGAGACCCGGGTGCAAGCGGACTGCACGGTCAATCCGGCCACAATCAATCTCAGCTCCCAGGGGAGCATATTCTCGCTGACCTGCAAGCTGAACGACGTGTGCGATCCGCAGAACCCGACGCCGATCTCCGGCTCCACGGTGAGCCAGGTTTACATCTCGAGGATCGACAGCGCGGCGGATCCGGCCGACGACGTGACGCTGCCGGATCCGGCCACCCTGCCCTGTCCCGACCCTGTCCTCGGGAGCACCTACGAGCGTGGAATCTCCGAGAACCTGGCGGCACGGGACGTCTCCAACGCCAACGTCACCTTCAGGTTCAATCAGACGGCTGACGGAGAATGTTCCACCCTGGATGGCGACCGGCAGGACATCGCAGCGCGCCTCGTGTCGATCCCGGACAACACGAGCGCCACGATCTGCATTTCGGGGAAGACGGGTGGCTCCGACTTTCAGACGTGCGTGCTGGTGCTCGTGAAGAACAAGGGACTCAGGTGAGGAGTGAGGCGTCTCCTCTGCGTTCTGCTCCTTGCCTGGGTCGTATCCCCGTCGCTCGCCGACCTGCGACGCGAGACCGAGCCTGACGACAACCCTGCCGGGGCTCAGCCGATGCTGCCCCCGGCGAGCGTCGGGGGAACCGTCGGTGCTCCTGGCGATGTCGACTGGTACGCTCTGCGGCTGGAAACCGGGCAAACGCTCCAGGCGGACGTCCTGGCGCGGGGGTTCCGGGCCGGCCAGTCACCCGGCTCGGCACTCTCGGCGGTGCTGCAGATCCTGGACAGCGATGGGGCGACCGTGCTGGCTCAGGATCAGTCGCAAGGCGAATTCGACGACCCGAGCGCCGCGTTCCAGGCTTCCCACGCCGGCAAGTACTTCGTCGCCGTGCGGAACCTGGACCCTGCGGTCGGAGGTCCGGCCTATCTCTACGTCCTTTCCCTGGAAGTCGGTACGAACGACACCTTTGAGAGCGCCACACCGATCCTGCCCCCGGTCCTCCCCTCCATCGACGCCCTGATCGATCCTCCGGGCGACCTCGACTATTACCGGCTTTCAGGAACAGCCGGGCAGATCCTGACGGTGGACATCGACTCGGCGGTCTTCAATCCGGCGCAGCCCGCGGCCAAGATCGTCCTGACGATCTTCGATCCCAGCCACGCGATGCTCGCCCAGGACGCCTATACCGCTGCCGATCCCGAGGACCCCTTCCTGCAGGCAACGCTCCCGACGGACGGCACCTACACGATCCTGGTGCGCGAGCTGCGCAGCTTCGTGGGAAGCTCGAACACTTTCTATCAGATGTCAGTTAGCCTCGGGCCGAGCACCGACGACGGGACGTTCTCCACAGGAGCGCCGGTCCTGCCGCCTCGTGCCGTCAGCGGAACCGTGAGCCCCTCAGGCGACATCGATCACTTTCGCTTCTCCCTGGCCGCGAGCGCTCCGGTGCAGGCCGATCTGGATGCCCGTCAGGGGCTGGATTCCCTGCTCGACGGGACGCTGCGCTTCCATGGTCCGGGCGGAATCCTCGGTACCAACACATCCACGCCGGATCCCTTCCTGGCGCTTACCCTACCGTCCGGCGATCTCTCCGCCAGCGTCGAGGGGAACTGCTCGGGATCCGGCTGTCTTTCCGAAGATTCCTACTACGTTCTTTATCTTGATGGGGACCGTGACAGCGACGGCCGTTATCTCCCGAGCGATAATTGCGCCTCCGTCTACAACCCTTCGCAGTCCGACGCCGACCATGACGGCATCGGCGACCTGTGCGACGGCTGTCCAAGCGTCTTCAATCCGGACCAGGCCGAGCCGGCCATGGGTGGGTTGGGCGACGGCTGCGCCGCCTGCGGCCCGCCTCCCGAAATCGCCACCAACCTCGTCTTCCTCGACAACGAGACGCTCTCCTGGTCCCCCTCCGCGGCAGTAAGCTCCTACAACCTCTATATCGGGGTGATTCTCGGGGGCGGGTGGAGCTACAACCACTCCTGTCTGGCGCCTGACCTGCCCTCTCCAGACGCTGTGTTGTCGAGCTCACCCCCGGCAGGCATGGCTTACTACCTCCTCGTCTCCGGGAAAACCCTCTGCGGCGAAGGGAGCCTGGGGACCAGCTCATCGGGCGCGCCACGCCCCAACACCGCCCCGTGTCCATGACGGAGCGGATCAGGCCGCTGTCCATCCAGGCGACGCGTTGACTGCAGCTACTCGGGCGAAGGGGACTCGCGGCGGGCGAGGCGGAAAGTGAGAAACAGCAGGACAAGGACGGCTGCGCCCAGGGCGGCCCAGAGCATCAGGGTCGGCCGAAATCCTTTCTCGTTCAGGCGCGCCTGGAGACTCAGCTCCTTGTTCTGCTCGATCGGACCGGCGGAAATCGCTTCGGCCTGCACCGCCAGGACGACGTCGCGCACGCTTTCCAGCTCGTAACGCGGAGATTCCTTGCCGGGAGCGCCGAGCAGCAGCTCATAACGTCCTGCCGGTGCCGTCAGGTAGAGATCCGGCACCGAGATGCTGCCCTGGATACTCTCGAATCTCAGCGGCGCATCGTCGCCGTCCTGGATCACCAGCTCGAGCGATGCGACGCGCGCCGGCGGCAGGTCGATCGCCGCGGGGTCCGAATCGGTGATGGCGCGCGCCAGGCGGCCCCGCGCCAGGGTCGTCGTCTTTCCGTCGGCGGTCTTGGCTTCCAGCGTATAGCTGCGATCGAAGAAGGCGGCGTCGGGCTCGAGGATCAGCCGGCCCAGCCGCAAGGGAGAAGCCGGAAGCCGCAAGGCGTAGCGCGAAACTCGATCGCGGCTCCTGGGTCCTTCCACCGCGAGCGGCACGAGCTGGGTGGCCGCATCCCGCTGGACCAGGTAGGGCCACTGGCGCGATTCGGCGTCGGCGACGCGCAGGTCGGTCAGCTCGTCCCCGAGGATGGCAAGGTCGCCCGGCTCGAGCCGCAGGCGCGAGAGCCCTTCGGCCGAAGCAGGGACGGTGATCGTGCGCAGGTGGCTGAAGAGGCGGCGGTCGATCGAGGCCCCGGGGTGCATCGCCACGGCGAGCGCGGGAGTCTGATCATAAGCGGCATTGGGGCGAATTCCTCCGAGCCGCGCGGTCTGGATCTTCGATCGATCGACCAGCAGCGCCGCGGCCTCGGCCCGCTTTCCGGTCGCTTCCCCACCGATGGGAGGCAGCAACCCGGCCAGGTCGTACCGGGGAGCGTGCGCCCGGCCGCCTCCGAAGCGCAGCGTCCCGAACGCCCCGCCCGGACGGCCGGCCGCGGCGGAGAAGATCAGCGAGGGCTGCCTCACGACGGCCACGAAGGCGAGCTGCTCCAGCGCCGGGCTGTCGCCATCGACGATCGTGACGCTCAGCCGCTCTCCGTGCGCCGGCCGCAAGGCCACCTCCTGCTCGCCCACCGGGACCAGCGCTTCGACGCGGTAGACGTTACCTGTCCCTACCCCACCGGCGCCGGAAGGACCTTCGTCGCGGATTTCCACGCGCCGGTCGAAGGTGCGGGTGGTCGTCTCGATTCGCAGGAGATCCGGGACCACGCCGTGCGGACGGGCCAGATCGACGATGGTCCGGCCGTCGGCGCTGCGCAGCGAGAGGACCTCGAGCGGCATGTCGATCTTCCCGCCCGTCTCGTAGCGCCGGGCGCTCTCCAGCCGGAGCACCGGATTCAGCCAGGAGCCAGCCTCGCTCTCGAAAACGACTCGCAGGCGGGCGCCGTGATAGGCCGGCAGCGGCAGGCGCAGCTTCTCGACGGGACGTGCGCCCTGGAGGCGGAACAACGAGGCCTCCGGGATGAGCATTTCCGTTCGTCCGGCCGAATCGATTCCCTCCACGCTGACGCGGGCGACCAGCTCGCCGGCACGCGGCTGCACCACCAGAACCCACGATCCGCTCCTTGGCTCGGCATCCGGGAGCCCGATCTCCAGGGTCTCGTGGTGCAGAGGCGGTCCGG
Source organism: Candidatus Polarisedimenticolia bacterium (assembly GCA_035764505.1). Lineage (NCBI taxonomy): Bacteria > Pseudomonadati > Acidobacteriota > Candidatus Polarisedimenticolia > Candidatus Polarisedimenticolia bacterium. Next base: position 4,913 of record DASTZC010000135.1, on the reverse strand, counting down.
TTTTGCGGCGCTCCTCCCGGCGCGCGGCCTCTAGGACTTTCGGGACGAATCTCTGAGCGATCTCGAAGCCCGCCGGCACCTCTGCCCCCGCATCGACGAGGTAAGGGACCTCGTGCTCGCTGCTGTCGAAAAGCCGGAGGTCGGACAGATCCGGGCGGCAGGCCTTCAGGATCTCGGAGGGCAGGACCAGGCGAGCCAGCCCGGCGGATTCGACCGAGACCTCCGCCTCCTGGGGAAAGAGACGGCGGAGCTCCACCTTCTGCGCCGTCACCTCGGCCCATGCCGCACCCGCGATCCAGGCGCCGGCCAAAGCGATCACCGCGGGCAACGCCCATCGTTTCCCGGTCGCGACACCTTTTCCCGTCATGCGATCTCACCTCCCGGCTGGGGCGGACCCTTGCGGAAGACGAACCGCTGGTACAACAGAGAAACGAGAATCAGCGACACGGCCAGACCTACGAGCGACGCGACACGATAGAGATCGCGCAGCTCCCCCAGGTCGTGCAGGAAGACCTTGCCGATGGTGACCAGCAGGAAGCAGAGGCTGAGCCAGCGGAGCCCCACCGAATCGCGTCCCATCCCCCATCCCAGGAGAATCAGGCCGTAGACGCCCCACGCGATCGACACGGTCAGCCGCTGCGCCGGGCTCTCGCCGAAGCGCAGGCTCAGGACCGTCCCCGTGGCGAACCAGTCGGCAATCGTCAGGTTGATCCAGACGAAGATGACGACGATGGCCGCGAGCCCCGAGGCGATCGCCCCGATCGGATGTGCCGAGGCATACAGACCCTTCTCCCAGCGCCTCGCCCGCGCCATCTCCCAGGGCTTCAGGAGCGCCACGCCGCCCAAGAGGGCGGCGGCCGGCACCAGGTAGGTGTAGGTCAGCCAGTTGAAGACGCGGATCGTGGAGCGTGGGTAGTAGCCGAGGAGCGCGGGGTTGGCGACCAGCCGGAGGGTCGTCGCGCCCAGCAGCCCCAGAGCGAAATACTTGAGCCCGGGATGATCCAGCCGGCGCCAGAGAGCCAGCACCGCCAGGCCCTGCAATGCCCAGCCGATCGTAATCCACTGCTTTTCGAGCTGCAGCGGGATGGCCACCGCGACGAAGCAGAGGGCCACGGCGGAGAACCAGACCAGCGCGCGGCGGCGGGTCGGATCGTCGGCGGGGCCGAGGCGCCGGCTCTGCGTCGCGGCCAGAAGGGACAGGGCGCCCAGCGCCACGGGCAGTATGCCGATGGCGGCGTCACCGAACAGCGCCACGTAAAGCCGCCGCAGAGGAAAGAACCAGAGCGGTCCAGCGAGGGCGGCCGCATACCAGGCGAACCGATCCCCCGAGAAGCGCTGGGCGGTGACCAGCGGCCATAAAGCGAAGACCAGCACCGCTACTCCTTGCAGGAAGAACGATGCCGGATCCTCATGGCTGGCGCTGGTTATCGCGTGACCCGCGGTCCAGGTTGCATGCGCGAAGAAGGTCGTGCCGGTCGCGGCGACGGCCCAGCCTCCGTTCCCGAGCCAGGTTGCCGCGATCATTCCGAGAATTCCGAGGAGGAGCGTGCCGCCCAGCCCCATCCAGGGGCCCATGGCGAGGAGGCAGGAAGAGGTCGCCAGGAAGAAGACGGCCAGAACCGCAAGCGTCGCCGCCGCATGCTGCGCGGCGCGCCGCACCTCCTGGTCGCCGCGCAGCTGCGCCACGAGCTGGAGGAGCACGCAGGCACCGACCGGCAGCGCTACAAAGAGCTCTTTCGCGGGGAAGACGGCATCCCCGTAGTGCGTCATGTAGAGGCCCAGGCCCATCCCGGCGCCGGCGGCCGCCGCGACCTGCAGCCAGGCACGCTGCGGAAAGGCCGCATGGCGATACAGGAGGCACATCAGTCCGGTCCAGCCGGCCAGCCAGGGAGCGATCGGCAGCGCCTTGCCGCCGGAAGCAACGATCAGGATCGCCATGAACCCGAGACCGGCCAGGATCGCCGCGGGCGCCGGCCCTTCCGTGCCCGCATCTTCGCGATCGAGCTCGACGAAGAGGTGGAAGATGGCGGCGAGCCCAACCGCGACACCTGCCGCTTCCCACGCGAGTGCCGTCGTCATCGTATGCCGGAGAATCCAGACCGCCGTCACGACGAGGGCCGCGCAGGCGGCGCCCGTGCCCAGGGCAGCTTGCCGCTGCTCGCGCGCCACCCAGCCGGCGCCGGCGCTCAACAGAGCCAGCAGGATAGCGATGGGATAGAGATGCGGTCCCAGATCGGCGCGCGACGCGAAGTACAGGGCAAAGGCGAAGGGAAAGGTGACGGCGCCAATCTGGCTCAAGGCCACCGCGCCGCTCGGTGCCGTTCCGCCGCTCCAGCGCCCTGCCAGCAGGAACAAGACCGCGAACAGGGCGACGATGGCGAGCCCCAGGAACAGCCGATCCGGCCCCATGCGCAGCACGATCCACAATCCCTGCAGGAGCACCGTGGCAAGCAGGCTGAGGATCCCGAGCGACGGCCAGCGCCGCTTGTGCCCCACCGCGAGCAAGCCAAAGTCGAGCAGCAGCACGTAGCCGAACAAGCCGAGTGGACGATCCTGCCCGCTCGACAGAAGGAGCGGCGTCGCGAATCCTCCCACCAGGCCGAGGACCGCGACGAGCAGCGAGGCATGGCGCACCGCCAGCAGGCAGCAGACGGCGGTCACCAGGACCATCAGCCCGAAGACCAGCGGCATGCCGACGAGGTGATACAGCGCGTGGCTGGCCCAAAAGGCGGCATAAAGAACAATGACGCCGGCGCCCGAGATCGCCTCGGCCGTCTGGCGATACTTTCGCGCCCGCAGCCACTCGGCGCCGGCGAGACAGGCAAGACCGGTGAGCGTCCCCAACGCGACGCGCATCGACGGCGTGATCAATCCCTTCTCAATCGAGTACTTGAAGAACAGGATTCCCGCGAGTCCGAGCGCAATGGCGCCGACCACCGCCGCACCGCGGATGCCGATCCAGCGCTCCCAATCGATCGGCGGAGAAGGGGGACGAGGAGGCCGTGTCACGGCAGGCGGGATGTTCCCGGCCGGAGGTCTGTAGGCTGGTGCGGCGGGACGAGCGGCCATCGACGGCACCGGGGGATGCGGAGGCGCGACCGGATGGCTCGGCGCGGCCGGGTATGCGGACATGGGCGGATGGCCTGCTGTGACGGGCGGGCTTGCGACGGGCGGCGGACCCGACACGGCCGGCGGCCTCGCCGGAAGATGCGGTGACTGCTCCTCGACCGAGGGCTCGCGCCGCGCCAGGGCGGCCGCCTGCTCCAGCGCCGCAATGCGCCGCGTCAGCGCCACGAGGCGCGCGTCGAACGAGTCGATCCGATCGGAGGGCCGTCCCGCGCCCGAGGCACGGCGTACCTGCACGAGGGCGATGAGCGCCAGGATCGGCCCCGCGAGCAGGAACCCGAGGAGGAGGAAAGCAAGAAACCAGATCATGACGTCGCCCTCCCTTCTACGTGCGGGACGGATCCGGCAATCGCTTGCCTGGGGAATGACGAGCAGGGCGTGAGGAGGACCAGCAGGTTCTCATGGTCCGCTCCTGGGAAGCAGGCCGGTTGCGGGCCGCCGGTACAATCTAAGGCCGCGCCGCCCCTCCTGCAAGTGCAAATTACATTCCCGTTCTCGCGGACTGCACCAAGGAACCCGCCGGATCCTCGCCTGGCCGCCGGTGTCAGGACAGAATCGGGATTCCATTTGATGAGAGCCTCGGCAACTTCATAGAATGGCGCAAGGCAGATACCGTTGCACCGCCACGAATCATCAAGAACTGAGGAGACGGGGAGCGTAGAGACGATGAAGAAACGCAGGGCTCAGGCCCGGTCGTTCGCGATCGGCGGCAAGACGATCCAACCGGGCGCGATGGATCGCGTGGTCATCCCCATTGCGCCTCTCTATACCCAGCAGCGGATGGATCTCGCGGCCTTCGTTCTGCATGGCAACCGTCCGGGATGCCGCCTTTGGGTGAGCGCAGGCATCCACGGCGACGAGATCCTCGGGATGGACGTGATTCGCCGGCTTCTCCGGAAGGTGGATGCCGCGAAGCTCGCGGGCACGCTCGTGGCCGTCCCCTTCGTCAACGCCTTCGGGCTCGTGCAGCAGATCCGCTACCTCCCGGACCGCCGTGACCTCAATCGCACGTTCCCCGGATCGAAGCATGGCTCGCTCGCCGCGCGCCTGGCGCATGCCTTCATGAACGAGATCGTGGCGCGCTGCACGCACGGCATCGACCTGCATACCGCGGCTATCCACCGGGACAACCTGCCGCAGATTCGCGCCAACCTCAATCACCCGGCGACCCGCCGGATGGCCGAGGCCTTCGGCGCCCCCGTCATGATCCACGCCAACCTCCGGGACGGCTCGTTGCGGGAGGAGGCCACCTCGCGCGGCATCCCGACTCTGCTCTACGAAGCGGGCGAGGCGCTGCGCTATGACGCGCGGGTGGTGCGCGCCGGCCTGGACGGCGTTCTCGGCGTGATGAAGTCCCTGGGCATGATCGAGGAGGCGCCCCCCGCCCGCGAAACGCTCGTAGCCCGCCGCACGAGCTGGGTCCGCGCGCCGAAGAGCGGCTTCCTCATCCACCGCGTCGACCTGGGGGAAAGGGTAAAGAGGGGAGAACGTCTCGGCGCCATTCATACGCGAATTCATCATCCCCTCCTGCGCAAGACCCGCACCATCGTCAGGGCCCACCAGAGCGGTCTGATCATCGGCATCAGCCGCAATCCCCTCGTCTATGTCGGCGACCCGGTGGTGCACATCGCCACCGTCGGCTCGGCCTGAGCCTTCCTCACCTGCTGCAGCTGCTCCACCGCCTGCGCCTTGTCGCCGCGTAAAATGGCGAGGCCCTTCCAAGGCATTGATTGCGATGCATGGAGCTGAGGGTGCGGAAAGCTACGGCTGGACTTCGATGCGGATGG
>DASTZC010000134.1 GCA_035764505.1 Candidatus Polarisedimenticolia bacterium | reverse complement strand
GATCGTGGCGGATCCGACCATCCCCGAAGGGAGGCGGTGATGTTCGATCAGATTTCAGTGCATAGGGTCCGGGGACCGGCCTCCGGGGAAGCATTCCTGGCGCTGATTTCCGTTCTCTTTCATACCGCAGGGTTTGCGGCGATCCTCGCAGCCTCCTACCTGACCTTGAAGCCTATCCCGCTGCCACCTTTGAAGCCCTATCTGGTCGCCCCGGTGATCTTTCCGCCGGCCGGCGCTCCCGCTCCTCTGAAGGGATCGGGCGCCGCGCCCAAGCCGGAGACCAGCCGGACGCTGCAGAAGGAACCCGATAAAGAAGAGTTGTCTCAGCCCGATGTTCTCGCAGTGGACCCGGCGCCTGTGCCAACCGAGCCTTCCCCCTCGGCCGAAGGCGCCGGCGCCGGGTCTCCCAATGGACGGGATGACGGCTCCGCCGACGGAGTCGCCGGAGGCCGCTGCGTCGGTCCCGATTGCGATCCGAACGGACCGATCGGTGGCGGACCGGGGATTCCCGGAGGCACCGGCGATCCCGCCGAACCTGGAGACGAGATTCACCTTCCGGGCATCAACGACGTCACCGAGCCGGTGATCGACGAATCCTCCCGCATCCTGCCGCGCTATCCCGAGGCGGCCCGTCGCGCCGGAGTCGAGGGCCAGGTCATCCTGCAGGCGTTGATCAACGCCGACGGCTCGGTCGGCTCGGTGCAGGTGCTGCGCGAGGTGCCGCCGCGCATCGGCTTCGGACCGGCGGCGATGGAAGCGGTCTCGAAATGGCGTTATCGGCCCGGCACCCTGCACGGCCGCGCGGTCGTGGTGCAGGTGACCATCACGGTGCAGTTCACGCTGTCGCGTTAGGCCCCCCCAGGCCCCGTCCCGGCCGCCCCCTCTTCAGTTTCTCCCTGTAGGGCCGGGACGGGGCCTTTTTGACTCCCATCCCAGCGCTGGCTAGACTTCTCCGGTTTTCCTGCACAGATCGTTGGCTCAGGAGGCGTTCCATGACGGGGAAGCGACGCGCGGCCGCAGTGATTCCGCTCCTGGCGCTCGCGCTGATCGCGGCCGCCCCCAAGTCCGGCAAACCCAGGCAGGCCGCCGCCAAACCGGCGGCCAAGGCAAAGCCGGCCCGGCCGGCCGAAGAAGGGACCTGGAACATCAAAGTCGTTCCCGATACCGAAGCGGCCTCCAAGGGAGAGCGCGAGTTCGACGACACCTTGATTGTGAATCGCGGCAAGCTCAAGGCGACCGCCGGCGTTCCCGACGGGTTCGGTGAGGCGCCTTACCGGAGCGAGGCGGGAACCATCATGGCCGAGCTCTCGAGCGCCGGGAAAGGGCTCCATCACTGGCACGCGGAGATCAGCGGCGACGCCATCTCCGGAAAGATGACCTGGATTCGATCCGACGGCACCGTCCTCTATTACAGCTTCAGCGGCGCTCGCGCCGGAGCCCAGGCGCCTTGAAACCCGTACCCCTTCCTGACCCGAGTGTCCCTGCCCTCGACGTGCGCGGCGTCTCCAAGGTCTATGGGACCCTGCAGGCGCTCGATGGGATCACCCTGACCATCGCGCGCGGCGAGCTGTTCGGCCTGCTGGGACCCAACGGCGCCGGCAAGTCGACCCTGATCAACATCATCACCGGGCTGGTCCGGCGCTCCGCCGGCAACGTCAAGGTCTTCGGCTACGACGTGGAGCGCGACTACAAGGCCACCCGCTCGCTGATCGGCGCCGTCCCCCAGGAGCTGATCTACGACCACTTCTTCACCGTCCGGCAGACGCTGAAGATCCAGTCGGGCTATTACGGTCTGAAGAACAATGGCGGCTGGGTGGAAGAGCTGATGCAGCGGCTGGAGCTGAAGGAGCACGAGAACAAAACGATCCGCGAGCTCTCCGGCGGCATGAAGCGCCGGCTGCTGGTGGCCAAGGCGATGGTGCACCATCCCGCCATCCTGATCCTCGACGAGCCGACCGCCGGGGTGGACGTGGCGCTGAGGCGCTCCTTGTGGGACCTGGTCCGCCAGGTTCACTCGGAGGGGACCACGGTGGTGCTGACCACGCATTATCTGGAGGAGGCGGAGGAGCTCTGTGATCGGATCGGCATCATCGACCACGGCGTCTTCGTGGCGCTGGACCGCAAAGAAGCGCTCATGCACCGCATCCACAACCGCCGCGTGACGCTGCTGTTCGGGGCACGCGTGGAGCGGCTGCCGGAGGAGCTCGCACGGCTCGGCGGGCAGCTGTCGCATGACGGCAGGCGCGCTACCCTGCGGGTGGACCGCAGCGACGGCTCGCTGCAGAAGATGGTCGAGAGTCTTGGCCGCTGGGGGCTGCCGCTCTCCGACATCGAGGTGGCGGGCGCCGGGCTGGAGGACGTCTTCCTGGAGCTGACCGCGCGCGCCGGACGGCAGCCGCGTCCGGCCTCTACCGAGGCGGTTCCTTGATGAACGGCGGCGCGGTCCTCTCGATCCCCTTCCGGACCCTCTTCTACCGGGAGATCCACCGCTTCTTCATCGTCATCAACCAGACCCTGCTCGCCCCGGTGATCTCGGCCGTCCTCTACCTGTTCATCTTCGGCTTCTCGCTGGGGGACCGCTTCGGCAACTTCCACGGCTTCAGCTACCTGCACTTTCTGATCCCGGGCCTGGTGATGATGGGGCTGGTGAACAACTCCTTCCAGAACCCCTCCTCCTCCCTGATGATCTCCAAGTTCGAGGGGAACATCGTCGACATCCTGATGGCGCCCATCGGGCACGTCGAGATCGTCCTGGGCTATGTCCTGGGAGGGATGTTCCGCGGGCTGCTGGTGGGGGTGTGCATCCTGCTGGTCTCCTGCTTCTTCGCCCTGCCTCCCTTCTCGCATCCCCTCTACCTGATCACGGTGGCGCTGCTCTCCTCGGGGCTGTTCGCTCTTCTGGGGGTGGTGGCGGGGATCTGGGCGGAGAAATTCGACGACCTGGCGATGTTCCCGACCTTCATCATCACACCGCTGACCTATCTGGGCGGGGTGTTCTACTCGATCTCGATCCTGCCGCCCTTCTGGCGCAAGGTGTCGCTGTTGAACCCGCTTCTTTACATGATCAATGCCCTGCGGTTCGGCTTTCTCGGAGTTTCCGACGTCAATCCCACCTGGAGCCTGGTGTCGCTGGCGCTGATGGACGCGGGGCTGTTCGCCCTCTGCCTGCGCATGCTGAAAACCGGCTACAAGCTGAGAAGATAGGCGACGTGTCGACGAGCCTGTTCGAATTCTGGTCCACGCTCGGATGGGCGCCGCAGCTGGTCGTCCTGCTGCTCCTCCTGATGTCGCTCGCCTCGATCGCCATCGTGGTGGAGCGCGCGGCGGGAATCTGGACGGCGCGGCGCGACACGGCTCGCTTCGTGCCGCTGGCTTCGGCCGCGTTTCAAAGCGGCATCTTCGGCGAAGTGATGCCGCTGATGGAGAAGTGCTCGTTGAGCCCGGAAGCCGAGCTGGTGCGCCGCAGCGGCGTCGACCTGGACGCCCCGCCGGCGAGCGAATCGGAAGCCAACCGCCAGCTCCTGCTGGCGCGCTGGAGCCTGGATCGCTACCTGGAAGGGCTGAATCTGGACCTGCGGCGCGGGCTGCCGCTGCTGGCGACGATCGCCTCGACCGCCCCTTTCGTGGGGCTGCTCGGGACGGTCCTTGGAATCATCCGCGCGTTCCAGTCGCTGGGCACGGCGGGATCTGGCCTGGCCGGCGTCTCCGCGGGCATTTCCGAGGCGCTGATCACCACGGCGTTCGGACTGTTCGTAGCCATCCCGGCCACGATGGCCTACAACACCATCACCAGCCGCGTGGACGGCGTCGTCTTCCATGCCCGCCGCTTCGCCACTCTCTTCCTGGAGTCGCTGGCGGCCACCGGCGGCATTTCCACCAGAAAGCTGCTCACCGAAAAGCAGGAAGAGAACCCTGCCGCGGCCCACTTCTCACGCTCCCGCATCCGCGCGGACATCAATGTCACCCCACTGGTGGACGTCGTGCTGGTCCTGCTCATCATCTTCATGGTGGTCACGCCGGCGCCCGAGGTGGCGCTCGACCTGCACCTGGCGAGGACCGCCAGGGCGGAGGAAGGAAAGCCCCTGCCCAACAAGGAGCAGGTGCTGGTGCGCATCGCCGCCGACAACCACGTCTTCCTGAATGATCACGAGGTGGCGGCGGGATCGCTGAAGGACGCGCTGGCGAAAGCTTTCGGCGGGAAGACCGATCAGCCCATATTCTTCGAGGCCGACTCGCAGGCGGAATATCCGCAAGTGGTGGACATCCTGAACGAGGTCAGCGCCGCCGGCTACGCCAACATCTCCATCGTCCACCGCAAATCCGCCCCCTGAGGGCGCGGCGACTTCAGGCCGATTCGAGCTGGCGCATGCGCGCGCGCTCCGGGACGGGATGGAGGTCCCAGATGATCCCCGCCCACGACATCGTCTTCAGCAGGTAGTAGGTGAGGTCCACTTCCCACCAGTAGTGGGACTGGGCGGCCGAGCCCGGATAATGGTGGTGATTGTTGTGCCACCCCTCGCCGAACGTCAGCAACGCGAGCAGGAAGCTGTTACGGCTCTCATCTTTCGTCTCGTAACGGCGCTTGCCCATCTGGTGAGCCAGCGAGTTGATGGTGCAGCTGGCATGGAACAACGCCAGCGTGGAGATGCAGAAGCCCCAGACGATCATCTGCGGGCCGCTCGTCCCCAGCTCCGGGAAGGCCGACCTCAGCCAGCCGCCGAGCAGCCCCATCCCCGTGATCAGCGCAATCGGGACGACGGTGTCGAAGCGGTCCAGGAAGCGCAGCTCGGGGTACTTCGCGAGATCCGGGACGACGTCGAGCCGGGTCGGGAAGTTTGCTTTCGAAGTGATCCAGCCGATATGGCTCCAGAGGAAGCCGTGCTGGATCGGCGAATGGACATCATCCTCCTCGTCGGAGCGCTGATGGTGCAGCCGGTGGTGCGCCGCCCACCAGAGCGGCCCGCGCTGCACGCAGGTGGCTCCCAGCAGCGCGATGGCGAATTGCCCGGCACGCGAAGTGCTGTAGGAGCGGTGCGAGAAGTAGCGGTGGTAGAAACCGGTGATGAAGAACATCCGCACAAGGTAGAAGGCGGTGGCCACCGCGACAGCGGTCCAGCTCCACCCCACCCAGATCACCGCGAACACCGCGAGGTGCAGCACCATGAACGGGATGGAGCGAACTACATCCATTCTCTGGGGACCGTGGAACAGCTCCGCATTGTCACCGGCGTAGCTGTCGATCCAGCGGGTGACTCCCAGGAGCACTCTCGAGCTGAGGCTGGCAGCAGACGACATTCGTTCGATCCTCGCAAAACAGGGGGGCCTTTGTCGGACGCGGCCTGACTCGGGCGGCGCCCGCCGGAAGGCCCGGCGACAAAATCAAAGGCGCTCCTGAACCGGCAGCGCCCGGCACAACCTCGCTCGGCCTTCCCGCGGCTTTCGGGGCCCCAAGGCCGGGTCGAGGGGGGCATAGTCTACCCTGGATCGCGCTCCGGCGGTCCTCCGAAAGCGCTTGGCCTTCCAGGACGAGGAGGCCCGGCCGCAGCCATGCCTCACAGCCCCAGGGGAATATTGGGCTTAGCGCGAGCGGGATCCAGCCGCAGCAATCTCAAAACAGGAGTTTGAGGGGGTCGAAATCAGGACAGCGGGCGCCGGCCGCTCACGCTGATGTTCCAGTCATGGACCCGGATGTCCTCCAGGCCCGCCTACTCGCACCATCCAAAGAACTCCGGAAACTAGTGCTTCGACTGGTACTTCGGGGAATACCAGTCGAACGTGCCAAGGGTCCGCTCGGGCCAGCCCCCATTCGCCGGCGATCGGGATCAGGCGGAAGCCGAGGCCCAGAATGGGTATTCCCTGAAGATAGTAGAGCGGACCCGCCACATGACAGAGACCGTAGAGGAGGCCTCGAGGCATCCGCGTCGTGACTCGCCGGTAGAGATCGGAGAGGCGGTTCCGGGTCGTCGTGTAGGGCGAGCATAGAGTTCTAGCCTCGCCCCGCAGTCCTGTAAAGCATGGGGTTGGACCACCTTGGAGCCTGGGAGGGACGGTCGGAGGGCCTCGCTCAAAAATAATTGCCCGTCGGCGTTCACAAGTGTATATTCGCGCTACACGAGGAAGGAGGTGGTCCAGTGAGCTTACCTAGTTTTCATTCTGAGACCCGTGAGGTGCCTGTAACCTAGGCGGCGTCACCGGAGAGGTCTAGCCTGGGTCCCGCCTCGGGAATACCAGCAGGCCACCGAGCCCGGAAGTCCCCGGAACTGGTCAGCCGGGGCGGCGTAACTCGCCGAAGCTTCCGGGCTTCTTTTTTGTCCCGCCCCATCCCCGCCAGCCGCCTAGCCGCCGCCCGAAAGACGGCGCGCCTCTTCCTTGAGCCCTTCCACCGCATCGGCCACGCGGTCGGCATGCGTGCGGAAGCTCAGCACGCAGATCCGCAGGACGTAGCGCCCCGACATCGTCGTGCTCGACAGGAACACCCGGCGCCGCTGGTTGACGCGCTTGAGGATCTCGGCGCCGCGCTGGGACCCGTCGCGGGCGACGAAGGCGACGATCGACAGCTGCGGCTCATCCAGCATCTCGAAGTGCGGATCGTCCTTCAGCTCGCGCCAGGCCCAGCGGGCCAGGTCCAGCTTCTCCTGGATCTGCTCGCGGAACGCCTCCACCCCGTGCAGCTGCAGCGGCAGCCAGATGCGCAGCCCGCGGAAATCGCGCGACAGCTCGGGCGACAGCTCGTGGAAGCTGGGAATCCCCTTCCCTTCCGCCACATCCTGCAGGTAGCCGGCCTCGGTGCGCATCGCGCGTCTCAGGGCGTCGGGATCGCGCACCAGCAGGCAGCCGGTACCGTACGGCAGGAACATCCCTTTGTGCGGATCGATCGTGATCGAATCACACTGCTCCATCTGCGGCAGGAGGGCGGGCCCTTCGCGGCTGAGACGGAAGAATCCTCCGTAAGCGGCGTCGGCATGGGTCCACAGATCATGGCGCCGGGCGATGTCGAGGATCTCCGGGATCGGGTCCACGGCTCCGGTGTTGGTCGTGCCGGCATTGGCGATCACCAGAAACGGCCGCCGTCCCGCGGCCTTGTCGCGCTGCACTTCCTCCTCGAACCGATCGGGGATCATGCGGCAGCGTCCATCCACCGGAATCCAGCGCAGGTTGCGCTCGGAGAAGCCGGCGATGCGAGCTGCCTTCACGAGCGACAGGTGGGACTCCTCCGACAGGTAGAGGGTCGCCTGCAGGAAGTCTTCCGGCAGGTGCGCGGCGCGGGCCGCCACGATCGCCATCAGGTTCGAGATCGATCCTCCGGAAGTGAGGATGCCGCCGGCCGTCTCCGGATAGCCCATCAGCTGCGCCAGCCAGCCGATTGAGGTCGCCTCGATCTGGGCCAGCGCGGGGGCAGCCGCCGCGACGTTGACGAAGCGGTTCGTGGCGCAGGCGATGAAGTCGGCCAGCGCCGCAGAGGGAATGCCGCCGCCGGGAATGAAGGCGAGATAGCCCGGGCCGGCCGTGGTGAACGATTTGGCGAAGGCCGGTGCCAGACGCTCGAGGAGCTCCGGCAGCGGATGGCCCGCCTCGGGCGGCGGCTCGCGGAAGCCCGCCGCAACCTCGCCGGCGCCCTCGATGTCGAAAGAGGGCTGCTGCGGCAGCGTCTTCCAGTGGTCCGCGACGAAGGCGGCGCCCTGCTCCAGCAACCGTTCGAGCGCCTCCGGATCGGGCTCCAGCGGAAATTCAGGCCTTTTGGAATGTTTCATGCCGCCGGATTCTACCAGGAGCGTTGACAGGCCGCGAAGGCATCCCTATGCTGCGCTCCCGTCCCGCGTGCTCCCGGGAGAACCATGACGGCCCTGGCACTCCAATCCTTCCTGACGATGCTGGTGGTCGTGGACCCGATCGGTCTGGTGCCGATGTTCCTGGCGCTGGCCTCCGACCGGACGGCTCTGGAGCGCCGGCGGCTGGCCAGCCGCGCCGTCCTGGTGGCCGGCGGCATCCTCCTGGCCTTCGCACTGGCCGGCTCGTGGGTCCTGCACCGGCTGGGGATCAGCCTCGGCGCCTTTCAGGTTGCCGGCGGGATCCTGCTGTTCTGGATCGCCGTACGGATGGTCTTCGCGGAGCACCAGCGGGAGACGGCGGCCGAGGAGGCCGAGGCGCGCAGCCGGGTCGACATCAGCGTCTTCCCTCTCGCCATACCGATCATCGCCGGGCCCGGCTCGATGGCCAGCATCATGATCCTGGTGGGAGAGGCGCGGACGGTACGCGGCGGCCTGGCGCTCGTCGTCCTCACGACCGCCGTGGTTCTGAGCCTGTGCTACGTGGCACTGCGCCTGTCCGAGCCGCTCGTCCGCGCGCTCGGCACCACCGGCGTGAACGTGGTCACCCGCGTCCTCGGCGTCCTGCTCGCCGCCCTGGCGGTGCAATACGTCGCCGACGGCGCCCTCATCCTGTTCCGCCCGTCATGAGGCGCGGCGCCGGGGTCGGCTCCGGCGCCGCACCGCCTGCTTCGACTTACGGGCAGACGGGACTCGTCTCCTCCACCCACATCTTGTCCATGTAGACCAAGGTCGTCAGTTTTTTCGGCCGCGAGTATCTCGCGCCGGATTTCTCTCTCATGCATTTTGTGAGATGAGACTCCGTGTTCATCGCTTCGATTCGCGCTTAGGGGCAGACAGGATTGGCAGTCTCGACGTAGAGGCAGTCGATGTAGACCTTGTCGTTGTTCGACCCGCCCGCCGTATCGTCGACCGCGACGCACAGCCTCCCCGAGGAGTTGCCGATGGTCGCGGTCTGTTGCACTTCCGCGGCCGAATCGATGGTGATCCCACTGGGGGGGTAAAGACCGGTCGTCGTGCAGGGCGTCGAACTCCACTTGTACAGAATGGCGAAGTTGTCACCATCCGTGTTGGTGGGCCGATACCCTTCGACCTTGAGGGTCTGGGACGATCCCGCTGGAATGTTCGTGATCTCGTAGACGTGGAAGAGACGGTGGTTCGTTCCTCCTTCCTGGAGGACTTCGCGGACATTGTCGCACTCCTTCAGGTTGTTGTAGTTCCCCGAGAAGATGATCCCGGGATTCGTCTGCTCACCGTCGGGCGGGTATTTCGTATCGAGGGTCGTCACGATCGCCGGAGCGGAGGTGGACCCGTGGAACATGTAGAACTCGTCCTGTCCGCTATAGGTCTGCGTCGACAGGAATCCGAGGCAGATGTCGGTCGTCCCGGAAGCATTCAGGTCGTAGTCGGCCTCGCTGCTGCAGCAATTCTCGTCGAGCGTCTGGACCGAGACATAGGCTCCCGTTTCATCGCAGCCGTTGGCCTGCCTCTTCTTGATGGTCACGGCCTCGCCGAAGTTGTTGCCGATGCAGGGATCCTGCGAGGAGTAGGAAGTCCTTACCATGTGGCTCCCCTTGGGCAAGACGGTGAAGCGCAAGACTTGCCAGAGCTCGTGCGGCGGGCTGGAGTTGCAGGTCCCGCTCTCCGTGAAGGTCTCCGCGGAGCCTCCATGAAAAATGCCGACGCAACCGGGGCAGCTCCACGGGGTGTACTCCGTAATGCATTCCGTGGCCCCAGCGTTCGCGGAAATCAGGACAAGGGAAGCTGTCGCACCCAGCCAGAATCGATGCCTCGTCGGAATCATGGCGATCCTCCTCTGCAAGCGGACGTGGCCGCTTGCGTCAGCGCTTGACCTCCCGGCCAGGACCGGAAGGTGCCATCTTCGCAATCGTTTGGGCGGCACCGGTGGCTTCCCGGCGCCGCCCCCTCCGTTCCGGACTACGGGCAGACAGGACTCGCCGTCTCGACCCAGATCCGGTCGATGTTGACCTTGTCGTTCACCGAACCGCCCGCCGTGTCGTCGACCGCGATGCACAGCCTGCCGGATAAGTTGCCGATCGCCGCTGACCGGGTCACTTCGGCCGCCGAATCAATCGAAATCCCGGTCGGCGTGTAGGGCCCCGTGGTGGTGCAGGGCGTGGCGCTCCACTTGTAGAGAATCGCGAAATTGTCTCCATCGGTGTTGTTGGAGCGGTATCCCTCCACTTTCAGGGTCTGTGACGCGCCGGTTGGAATCTGCAGGATTTCGTACACGTGGAACAGCTGGTGGTTGATCCCCCCCTCCTGGAGAATCTCGCGCACGTTGTCGGAGATGTAGGTGTTCGTGTAGTTGCCCGAGAAGATCGCTCCCGGGCTCGTCTGCTCGCTGTCGGCGAAATACTCGGTGTCCAGCGTGGTCACGATCGCCGGGGCGGAGATGGCACCGTTGAACATGTAGAACTCGTCCTGGCCGCTGTAGGCCTGGTTCGACAGGAATCCGAGGCAGATGTCGGTTGTTCCTGAGGCGCTTAGATCGTAATCGGCCTCGGAGGCGCAACAGGAATCATCGACCGTCTGGACGTTGACATAGGTCCCCGTCTCGTCGCACCCGCTCGCCTGTCGCTTCTTGATAGTTATCGATTCACCGAAGCTGCTGCCGATGCAGGGGTCCTCCGACGAGTAAGAGGTCCGCACCTTGTGCGTGCCTTTGGGCAGGCCGGTGAAGCGCAACACCTGCCAGAGCTCATGGGGTGGAGCGCTGTTACAGTTTCCGCTCTCCGTGAAGGTCTCGGCGGCACCTCCTCCATGAAAGATCCCCTTGCAGCTGTTCGGACTCTTGTCCGCGCACTTCCAGGAGAACTGTTTGACGCACTCCGTGGCTCCGGCGCTCAAGGTCATCAGGCCCGCGATTGCCAGCGCGCAAATCCCTACGTGTCTTGCTCGCACCATGCCCCTACCTCCTTCAAAAGGTTGATGTGGGCCCCCACTGGACCCATCTCACCCTTCCACTTGAGCTCGGGAGGAGCCGGGTTCCGGAAAAAACTTCATTTTTTGCCGATCTTTTGCGTAACCTTTTCGCCCCATTACTCGGAGATCACGATCGGGACCTGCTCGCCCGGCAGGCAGCGGTCTCGCCTGACCGGAGTTGACAGCGTGTCCCGCCGCGGCACAGCCTATCGGCTTTCGCCGGCGTCCCTCGCCCGCCGCCGTCTCCAAGGAGAGCGCTCCCATGACCCGGACCGTCCCTTTTCGACTGTTGCCCGTCGTCGCCGCCCTCCTCGTCCCGAGCCTGTCGGCCGCGACCGATCCCCTTGGGCGCCCGCGCCTTGGATTCTTTCCCGCGTCCCAGCCGGTGCAGGAGCGTTTCGAGGGAGTCTTCATGGGCGTCCCAAGCCCGGAGCGCGCCGAGGGGTGGCTGCACACGCTCACCGAGGAGCCGCACGTCGCCGGGACTCCCGCCGACAAGAACCTGGCGGAGATGGTGCGCGACAAGCTGAAGGAGTTCGGGTTCGAAGCCTCGATCACTTCGTATTCGGTCCTGCTGAACTATCCAAAGTCGGTCTCGCTGAAGATGCTGGAGCCGGCGGTGCAGGAGCTGTCGCTGGTGGAGACGGGCAACCTGCGCGACAAGGACTCCTATAGCAGCGACGCCTTCCCCGCCTTCCACGGCTATGGCGCCTCCGGGACCGCGGCGGGACAGGTGATCTACGCCAACTACGGCTCGGACGAGGATTTCAAGAAGCTCGACGCGATGGAGATCTCGGTGAAGGGGCGCATCGTGCTGGTGCGCTACGGTGGAATCTTCCGTGGATTGAAGGTCCGCGAGGCCCAGGAGCACGGCGCCGCCGGCGTCATCATCTATTCCGATCCGGCCGATGACGGCTACATGAAAGGCGACATCTACCCGGACGGGCCGATGCGCCCTCCCGGCTCGCTGCAGCGCGGCTCCGTCCAGTTCCTGAGCTACGGCCCGGGCGATCCCCAGACTCCGGGCTACGCCTCCACCCCGTCGGCGAAGCGGGTGGCACAGGACAAGCTGCCGGGGATTCCGAAGATCCCCTCTCTGCCGATCAGCTATGGCGAGGCGGAGAAGATCCTGCGGGCTCTCGCCGGCCCGCGCGTCCCGGATCCCTGGCAGGGAGGATTGCCTTTCGCGTACCACGTCGGTCCCGGCCCCGCCAAGCTGGAGATGAAGGTCGACATGGATTACGCCGTACGTCCCATCTGGGACGTCTTCGGGAAGATCAAGGGCTCCGCCGAGCCGGATCGCTGGGTGATCCTCGGCAATCACCGCGACGCCTGGACCTATGGCGCCGTTGATCCCAACTCCGGCACCGCATCGTTTTTGGAAACGGCGCGCGGATTGGGCGCGGCTGTCAAGGCGGGTTGGAAGCCGCGGCGGACGATCATTCTGGCCAGCTGGGACGGCGAGGAGTATGGCCTCCTCGGGTCGACCGAGTGGGGTGAGGATCTCTCCGATGAGCTCTCGAAGAAGGCGGTGACCTACGTGAATCTCGACTCATCGGTCACCGGGCCCGATCTCGACATGTCAGGTATGCCATCGCTTCGAAATCTGGTGATCGAGATCGCCGATGCCATCCCTGACCCGAAGCGCGGAAAGAGCATCGGGTATTTCTGGAGAAACTCCCAGCGCGAGGCATGGAACAAGGAAGAGCCGATCTTCTTGGACGCGCCGGTGAAGGCGTTCGAGCCAACCCTGGATCCGCTGGGCTCGGGCTCGGACTACACGGTCTTCAGCGATCATCTAGGAATCGCCTCGATGAACTTCGGCTTCAACGGCAGCTACGGCGTTTACCACTCGACGCTCGACAATTTTTTCTGGATGAAGAGCTTCGGCGACCCGGAGTTCCTCTATCACGCGGTGGCGGCGAAGCTGTACGGCATGCTGGCGATGCGCCTGGGAGGCGCCGAGGTGGTCCCTCTGCGCTACGTCCCCTACGCGACGGCGCTGACGGAACGGGCCGACGAGCTGCGCCGCTCCGCCATCATGGAGCAGCGCAAGGCCGCGCACGAGACCGACGCCGATGAGCCGGAGGATCCGACGAAGAAGAAGACTCCCCTGTCGCCCGATTGGGGGCCGCTCCAGCGCGCGCTGCAACGCTTCGCGACCGCTGCCGCCGAGGCCGACGCCGCGGTGGCGGCTCTCGAATCCAAAGGCAGCGCCGACGCCTCGACGCTGGCCCGCGTCAACGACGCCTGGGTCGGCGTGGAGCGCCGCTTCTTGAGCAGCGAGGGGCTCAGCGGACGTCCCTGGTTCAAGCACGTCCTCGACGCTCCCGGTCGGACCACCGGCTATGCCGCCTGGACTTTTCCCGGGCTGACGCAGGCGGTGCACGAGCACGACCCGGCGATGTGGGACAAGGAGTACCCGAAGGTCCTGCAATGCCTCGACGCCGCGGCGCGCGCCCTTTCCGACGCCGCCTCCGCTGCGCGGTAAGCCGAGGCAGTTGGAAGCTTTGGATCCTATTTGGGCGAACCCCGGTAACAGACTGATCCTGAGCAGGCAGGATGCACTGAAGCAGCATAAGAGCGTCGACCCCGTAGACACCAGATCAGATTCCCCCTGCAGGCTTTGAAAATCTCATTGACAGATCGTTGCCTTGGCGGTAAAGAGTCGACCAAACACTCTCGATCCTCCTATCGGGCGCGCGAGAATGCCCCCATTCACTCGCGGCGCGCTTGGGGAGCGTCACGACGATTCGCGCCGGCCTTGGGCCGACTCGGCGCCTCTTGGCCGCGCATCTCAGGGAGGCCCTCCATGCCGATCCCCGCCCGTCTCCTTACCATCGCCATGGCTCTCATCGGCCTTGCTCTGATCCTGGCGCCGGCCGGTGCCGGACAACAGGCGATTCCGGTGTCGTCCAAGGAGGACCCGGGAAATTACGACATCCGATTTCACGGCCGACCCCTCCTGGTTTCCCTGGAGGAGGTTTATGGCGCCTCTTCCTTCCGGGCCATGCATGAAGCAGGGATCGCGGCGGTTCAGGCCATGGAGGGTGCTCGGCATTTCGCTCCCGGCGTGGAGGTGCGCCGGTCCTCGGCCGTCGGCGGCGCGGAAAGGGTGCGCAGCCTCCGGGGTCGTCTGACCGAGGGAGCCTCCGGCCATCCGGCCGCCCAGACGGTTCTCACATTTCTCCACGACCAGGCCACGACCTATGGGTTGGATAGTCGGCAGGCCGACGAGCTGGAAGTGCTCGGGGAAAGCGTCAGTCGCGATAGCGGACTGAAGATGGTCCGGCTGCGCCAGCGGGTCCGCGGGCTTCCGGTATTCCAGAGCGAGACGCGGGCGATCCTGGATCGGGAAGGACGTCTGGTAGCCACCGTCGGCGGACTGGTGCCGGGGATTCAGGACGACCTTGCTCCGGACTTCCAGGGCTTGCTGCCACCGGAGGAGGCACTCCGCCACGCTCTGGCTTCGGTCGACCTGGACGTGGACGTGGCCCGGCTTCATCTGCGGGGCGCGACCAGCTCGAGTGGGGCGGTGGAGGTGGTCTCCGAAGATCCCCGACTGCCCCGGCCCATCCATAGCGAGCGGGTCTACTTCCCGCTTTCCGCCGGCATGATCGTCCCCGCCTGGTCTCAGGTCACCTACGTGGCCGGTGACACGACCTGGTACACGGTCGTGGACGGGCGCACCGGCATTCTGCTCTACCGCAAGAATCTAAGGGAAACCGCCTCCCGCCGCGACGCCCGGTTCAGCGTCTACGCGGAAAGCGACGGGCACCCTCTCGACAGTCCCGCGCCGGGATCGCCGAACCAGCTGACTCCGGGGTCCGGAACTCAGTTCCCCGCGGTGTCCCGATCGGTGATTTCGATGTTTGCGGTCCAGGATCCGGTGGCCAGTCCGGACGGGTGGATCCCCGACAATGGGACCACGACAACAGGAAACAACGTGGACGCCTTCCTGAATCGGAACGACGATCTCGTCCCGGACAAGATGACGCTGGACACGAACGGGAGGCCGATGGGGAATCCCGACGCGAACGGCCGGAAACGGGATTTCCTCGGTGCGGCGCCCCGCAACTTCACCTACACACCCGCACCGCTGGGGAGCAATCCGGACGCGGGGGATGATCCATCGACGGCTCCGTTCCAGCGAGGGGCGGTGACGAATGTCTTCTACCTGGCCAACTGGTGGCACGACCGGCTGTACCGCCTGGGGTTCGACGAGGCAGCCGGCAACTTCCAGGACAACAACTTCCGCAGGGGCGGCGTGGACGGCGACCGCGTGCTGATATTCGTGCAACAAGGCGCCGACGTCGGAACTTTTAACAATGCGGGCGCCACAGTTACGCCCGACGGTCAATCCGGCAGCATCGACCTGGACCTGTTCGATGCGCCTGGTCCGGATCGGGACTCGGACGTTGATGCGGGCATAGTGCTTCATGAGTTCACGCACCTCCTGACCAACCGGATTATCGGAAACGGCGCCGGATTGAATTTCGGAGTCTCCAGGGGGATGGGGGAAGGTTGGAGCGATTTCTATGCCCTGTCCCTTCTTTACGATCATCCGGGTGACGACCCCAATGCCCAGTATGCTCCCTCCGGCGACTACAGCACGTATCTGGTCGGTATTGGTACGTTGCCGCCGGGGAGTTATCGGGACAATTATCTCTATGCGACTCGGACCTTCCCTTACACGACCGACAACCAGATCAATCCACTGACCATGGCCGATGCGGACCCGACGACCTTCGACCTTTCCGGAGGAATCGCCCCGGCGCCCTTTGGGGCCTCATCTTTCGGGGCGGGCGAGACCCACTTCTTGGGGGAGATATGGAGCGAGATGCTCTGGGAGGTTCGCAGCCGGATCATCGCCGCCCACGGAAGTGTCCCGGTGGGGAACCAGATCACCCTGCAAGTCGTCACCGATGCGTTGAAGCTGACTCCCACGGATCCTTCTTTCCTCGACGCCCGCGACGCCGTCCTGGACGCCGATTGCGCCGCCAATGCCTGTGCCCATGAGGAAGCCATCTGGGCCGGATTCGCCGACCGGGGCCTGGGATACGGCGCTACCGATTCCGGGGGCTTCACGAACGATCAGGGCATCCAGGAGTCTTCCTCGATGCCGAGGCTGGATGTGGCGGGGGTATCGGTGAGCGATCCGCTCGGCGACGGAGACGGTTTCGCGGAACCCGGAGAAACGGTGAACCTGACGGTAAGCCTGGTCAACCCGTGGCGCCAGGCGGGCAAGGCGGTAGCATCAGCCCAGGCGACGCTCTCGGCAGTCGGTTCCGACGCGACCGTGCTTCAGGGAGTCTCCACTTACGGAGCCATCCCGCCCCAGGGCGAGACGGCCGGGACCCCGTTCGTGGTGAGCCTGAACAGTGGTTTGGCCTGCGGAGCGGCTGTCAAGTTCACCCTGAGCGTGACCAGCACCCTCGGGCAGAGCAACCTCGAGCTCACTCTCCGCGCCGGGCGACCGGCCGGCGTCGGCGCCCCTCTCACGTTCACTCACGCCATCTCCGGAGGCCTGCCGATTCCGGACAATGACAGCTCCGGGGTCACCGATGCCCTTTCGATCTCCGATGATATCGACATCGCCGATCTCGACTTTCGGGTCGACGACCTGCAGCATCCCTTCGTGGGCAATCTGACGCTGGCCCTGCGCTCTCCGGGCGGCCTCCTGACCGATGTCATCTGGCGGCCGGGGCAGTGCTTCACCACCAACAACATCACCACCTGCTCCCAGGCCACCAACAGCGGGGACAACTTCATCGGCACGGTCATCGACGACGCCTCCAGCAACGATCTGATACACGCCGGTCCCTCCTTCGCCCCCTTCACCGGCGACTGGATGCCGGCCATGAATTCGCCAGATCCGCCGTTCTGGAGCAACCCCGACCCGGTGGGCCAGCTCAGCCGCTATAACGGCCGCAGCGCGGCCGGAACCTGGAAGCTCTTCGTGGCGGACCACTCGGGCGGGAACACGGGCACCTTGAACTCCTGGTCGCTGGTCGTTACGCCGGTTAATTACGTCTGCGGCCCCTGAGAGGGACGTGATCTGGTCCTCCAAGAGTTCGATGTACTGATCACCTTGGGGAGCCACACTCTCACCGTCCCGAGTCCTCGGGGATCATAATGATGGAGCCCCGGTCGTCAGGTGCTGCCGGGGCTCCTATTGGTCTTGGGAACACGCGAGGCTGGGCCGGCGTCCCTGGCCTGGCTCCCTTCGGTGAACCCCGCCCCACTTTCGTTC
>DASTZC010000133.1 GCA_035764505.1 Candidatus Polarisedimenticolia bacterium | reverse complement strand
CCGACTCGCGTCCGAACCCGGGGTGCTTTGGGAGCCTGGGGGTCTGGGTGTCTTTACCGGATTTTGAAGTAAATGCGCTAGTGTTCACTCATTTATTGTTTTCGGCATATTTCGACCTTTCACGGGTTCGTTCCAAAGCTTTCGTTCGCAGCCATTGCAAAGCTGTCGGCTGCACAACGCGAACCCGGGAATGGAAAACAACTCCACGCGGTAACTGCGACCGTCCTACGGTCGAAAAAGATCGCTTGTGGTGTCGAGGTTCAAAACTCGAAGTCCATCGCTCGTTACGAACGATGGAGTCCGGCACCGACCACAAGACACTTTTTCGTTCGCACCGGAGCCGCTCCAACGCAGGCGGGGTCAGTCACACACCCTTGGATGCACAAGACCAGTTACAGGCCGCGGGATGGCTGAACGGGGGCGTTTGAAGAACAGGCCGTGACCCATGGGAAATACTGCGAAAGCAATAAACGCGCGAACACCAGCGCATTTACCTCAAAATCGCGCGAGAGACACCACCCCCCGCTGTCACAATTACCATGGAGTCGGGCGACGCGACGGCTAGTCCCGTTCTGCGGCGACGGCCAGTTGAAGCCTAGTGGACATCCTTGGAATTCATGTCGATGGTGATCATGAAGCCGTTCGTCCCTTTGAACTCGAACGGCTTGGGGCCGACCCGGTAGGCATGGGACTCCGTAGGCATCAGGATAAACCCATCGTTTCGGGCCGCGCCAAAGTACTTGAGATTCTTGATGACCGTCTGGTCGCCGGTCATCGACGTAGGATTGTGCACCAGGATTATTTCGCCGGCCTTGCCGCCATCGAGACGCGCTTCCGCGCGCTCTTTCGTGGCCTTCCACTCGACGGGAGCATCCTTGCCCACCGTGAAGGAGCCCCATTTCCAGGGATAGATGTGCCCGGGGCCCAAAAGGATGCCAGCAACGGCATCGCGCTGTTCCTTCGTGACCGAGGGCTCGAAGGTCACCTCGGCCCACTCCGTCTGGTTGTCTCCAAAGTCGTCACCCAGGTCACCGGCGATCCAGAACTTGATCCCATCCAGCTTGACGGTGCCGTAACTTCCCCGGTTGACGTGGTAACCCATGTTGAACTGGCAGTAGTGCTCGCCGCCGCCGTGACCTTCGTGCTCGGGCGACGGCTTCGTGCTGAAATAGCATGGACAGAACATGGAGCAGCTGCAAGCCTCGATAATGGTGGCGTTGATGGCCCACGCCGGCGTGGCGGGTTTCGGCTGCTGGGCAAGCACAACAGCCGCACCCAGCCCAGCCAGGACGATCACGAGACTGACTGATAGCAGGACAGGTCCCTTGAGACGCTTCATTTCGACTCCTCCTTCGATGTCCTTGACGGTTTAACATGCAGCGCAATGCCGGGGAGGTCGGCCGCCTGGAGCGTACCGCGCGACGAGCTTGCGCGCAAGCCGACGGCCTAGGTCGGCCGGCATCGGGGTGAGGGTGGCCCGGCGCAGGATGCGGGACGTTTTGCAGTAAGAGCGAACCAACTGCTGGCAGCGCAAACAGCCGCCGACGCACGATTCGACCGCGAAGACGGGGCTGACAGGGGGAAATGTGATGGCCTGGGACGTGAGAGGTAAGACCGCGCTGGTCACCGGCGCGACCAGCGGCATCGGAGCTGAGGCCTCCATTCAGCTGGCCAGGGGCGGCGCCCGGGTCATCATCACCGGGCGGGACCGAGCCCGCACCGAATCCGCCCTCGCCGACATCGTCGCGAGGAGCGGCTCGAAAGATGTCTCGAGCCTGATCGGCGATTTCTCCTCACAGGCGGCGATTCGCGAGCTGGCGGCGGCCGTCCAGAGAGGCCACGACCGCCTCCACATCCTGGTGAACAATGCGGGCGGTGTGAACCGGACGCGGCGGTTGACCGCGGAAGGGATCGAAGCCACCTTCGCCGTCAACCACCTGGGCCCGTTCCTCCTGACGAACCTCCTCCTGGACCTCCTCGTGCGCAGCGCGCCGGCGCGCGTGATCACCGTCGCTTCGATCGGCCACCGTCAGGGCAGCCTCGATTTCAACGACCTGGGCTTCGAGCGCGGCTATTCCATCATGCGGGCCTACGCGCGCTCGAAGCTCGCCAATGTGCTCTTCGCCGAGGAGCTGGCGCTGCGTCTCAAGGGCCGGGGTGTCACGTCGAACAGCGTCCATCCGGGCTCGGTGAACACGAACATCTGGTCCGGCGCGCCCCCCTGGGCGAAGCCCTTCATCGCCCTGTTCCGACCCTTTTTCATCAGCGCCGAGAAGGGCGCGGGCCACGTCGTGGCCCTGGCCACGCGCCCCGATCTCGACGGTGTCACGGGAAAGTATTTCGAGAAAGAGAAGATGGTGGAGCCGGCACCGCTGGCCCGGGACATGGCTCTAGCCCGACGCTTCTGGGAGGTGAGCGCCTCGTTGGTGCACCTGCCCGCATCGCAGGGCGCCCTCCGCCCTGGCCCGTGAGCCGGAGCGAAGAGCGCCCTGATATCCGGATCACCTACCCGACCTGCAGGCGGAGGGACATGCCGGCTTTCTTGTGGCCGTGCACGGGACAGTAGACCTCGTAGGCGCCGGTCTTGAGGTCCAGCTTCAGCGTCTTCGTCTGACCTGCATCCACGCCAGGCTCGATTTCCATTTCCATCCCTTTTCCTTCGATCTCGAAGCGGTGAAACATCGAGCCGGCATTGGTCACCCTGAACAGGGTCGGGCCGGGAGCCAATCGGAGGGGCATCTCGATCTTGTACTCGGTCAACCGGACCTCCACCGTTCGTTCCACGCCGCTCTCTCCAGCCGAAGTCCGAGCGGGAGCCACGAGGAACAGCACTCCGGCCGCGAGGATCGTCAGAATCGTCTTGTAGCTCATGGCCGCCGTGCGGGAAGGATGCCGGGAAACGGAGGCCGTTTCCCCGGATCTCGATGCCAGGAGGGAATCCAGCGAGAACGACCCGGCCCCCACCAGCAGGAGAAAGATGCAGCCGAGCAGCATCGAGAAATCCAGGCGAGCTTCATGGGCCGCCTTCCAGAATCCCTGTTCGAGCAGGAGCGGGATCTTGCTGGAGGTGATGGCCACGATCATGTTGATGATCATCGGAATCGCCGCCAGGCGGGTCATCAGCCCCAGGATCAGGAGAATCCCGCAGCCGATCTCGAAAACCCCGTCGAAGGGAGCGAAGAAGGCCGGCACGGGGATTCCGAGCTTGATGAAGCGGCCGACGCCCAGCTCCCCGGGATTGAGGAACTTCAGAATCCCCTCCAGGAGGAACACTCCCCCGATGATGGCGCGCGGCAGCAGCGTGGCCGGCGGCGCGGTGCTGAAGGCGAGGCGCTGGATGGCGTTGCTGTTCATCCGATTCTGACTCATGACAGGACCTCCATTTGAAGTGGACGTTGCAGTGGATATTCAGGACTCATCCCTGGAGACTGAAGTCCCCCCCTGCTTAGTCCCGGAAAAGCTGCCTTTGGGGCCAGGGGAATAAAAAACTCGGAGGGCGGGTCTCCTCTTGTGGGGGCGGCAGGTCGATCCGGGAATCCGCGGGAATTCAGCCGCACTTGAGCGGCAGGATCACAAAGTGGGCCGATCATTTCAGAGTGTGATAGCGTTTCGCCTCACCTGGGGCGGAACGACTCGCCCGGCAAGCTGCGAGGGTGCAACGCTCCATGGACCCGGCCGAGCTGAAAAGGTTCGAGCGCACCTTCCTGCCCCACATGAGCGCCGCCTACAACCTGGCGCGCTGGCTGACCCGCAGCGATCAAGATGCCCAAGACGTCGTCCAGGAAGCCTACCTGCGTGCCGTCCGCTTCTTCGGAGGATTCCGCGGCGGCAACAGCAAAGCGTGGCTCCTGTCCATCGTGCGCAATGCGGGTTACACCTGGCTGCAGCGATCCCAGGCGCATGGAACCACCGTTTCCTTCGATGAGCAGCTGCATGACGTCGAGGACAGGAGCCAGGGTCCCGAGATGGAGCTGCTCCAGAGGGCCACGCGGCAGGATCTTCTGGCGGCGCTCGAAGCCCTCCCGGTGGAGTTCCGGGAAACCCTGGTCCTGCGCGAGCTTGAGGGGCTGAGCTACAAGGAGATCGCAGAGGTCGGCGGACTGCCGATCGGAACGGTCATGTCGCGCCTGGCCCGCGCCCGGCGGATTTTGGGGCAGGTCTTGAGCGAGCGTGGTACGAAGGAGGATTGAGGTGGCCTGCCCGGAGAAAAGCGACCTCATCGAAGCTTACGCGGACGGCGAGCTCGATCTCGGCTCCAGCCTGGAGATCGAGCGGCATCTGGCCGACTGCAAGGATTGCGCGGCGGTTCTCGAGGGGCATCGGGCTTTGCGATCGGCCCTCGGTACCGCTTCCCTCTACCATGACGCCCCTGCGCAGCTGAGCTCGCGCGTCCGCGCGGCGGTGCGCAAGCAGGAGAAGGTGTTCGCCGCGAGCCCGTTTTTTGGCTGGCGCTGGCTCGCCGTCGCGGCTCCCGTCATCTCGCTCGTGATCCTGGGCTGGTCGCTGGTGACGGTCTCGAGGATGCCTTCGTCAGAGGATCTGCTGAATCAGGAGATCGTATCGGCCCACGTCCGATCGCTGATGGCGGCCCACCTGACGGACTTCCCGTCCTCCGACCAGCATACCGTCAAGCCCGCCTTCAACGGTCGGATCGATTTCTCGCCGGAGGTCAAGGATCTTGCAAGCGAGGGATTCGCCCTGATCGGGGGACGCCTGGATTACCTGGACCGCAGGCCCGTGGCGGCCCTCATTTATCAGCGCCGCAAGCACCTCATCAACCTGTTCATCTATCCGGCGGAAGACGGCGCCGGGGAGAGAGCCGTGGAGACGAGCCTGCGCGGCTACAACCTGATCCGCTGGACCCGGGCGGGCATGCGCTATGCCGCCGTTTCCGACCTCAACCTGGTCGAGCTGCGCAGCTTCCAGCAGGCCTTGCAGGAGTAGGGTGCGGACACCCAGGCGATGGCTGCTAGTTAGGGGGGCTCAACTGCTTCGGCGGCAGCGGCTTCGGCATCGGCTTGCGCGGCAGCATCTCGGGGCGCGTCGCGGCGTTGTAGACGAACGAGGCGACGATCGCGGAGGCCTGCATCAGGTCGCCTGGCTGCAGGTGGTCGTACTCGTCGATGTTGGAGTGGTGCGTGCGTGAGCTGTAGTCGAGCGGGTCCTGGATGAACTGGAAGCCGGGAAGCCCGACCGCTTCGAACGGCAGGTGGTCCGTCCCTCCGGTGTTCCGGATCGACAGCGTCTCCGCCCCCAGGTCCTCGAAGGGCTCGAGCCAGGCCTTGAAGATGGGGCGCACCATGTCGTTCCCCTGCAGGTAGACCCCGCGAATCTTCCCCGTGCCGTTGTCGAGGTTGAAATACCCTGAGAGCTTCGAGTGCTCGGGCAGGGCCTTCATCGTCACCATGTCGGCAAAATGCTTCTGCACGTAGGCCTCCGATCCGAGGAGCCCCTGCTCCTCGCCGGTCCACAGGACGAGGCGCACGGTCCGGTCCATCGGCAGGTTCAGCGTCTTGAGAATCCGCATCGCCTCGAGGACGACGGCCGAGCCGGCCGCGTTGTCGGTGGCCCCCGTTCCGGAGTGCCACGAGTCGAGGTGGGCGCCCAGCATCACGATCTCCGCCTTCTTCCTGCCGCCTGGGATCTCGGCGACGACGTTCGCGGCTTCCGGGGCGTCGTCGTCGAACCTGGCTTCCATGTCCAGCTCGATTTTCACCGGAATCTTCTTCGCGGCGAGACGGCACAGCCGGTCGTATTGCTCCGGCGCCAGCGAGATCTTGGGCGGCGGAATCGGCGCACCCGTCTCCCACGAGGCGCCGCTTTCCGCGAAGAGGATGCCGCCCGTCCCGCGAGTGTCGCCGGAGAGCACGGCCAGGGCCCCTTCTTCCTTCAGAAAAGCGTTCAGGCGGTCGCGGATGTGCCGCGTCCGGTTGCGCAATTCGGCGCGCACCGCGAAGGGCGCGGAATCCAAGAGCTGTCCGGCTTTCTTCGGATCCTCGGGCATGCTGATAATCGGCCACTCGAGGGGGGGCGCGACGTACAGCTCTTCGGCATCCTCCATCTCCTCCAGCGCCTTCTTGTCCAGCCGCGTCGACGGCACGTCGGTCGGCGGGGTGAGCTCCCGCGCTTCCGTCAGGAGCACGAACTTCCCCTTGAGTTTTCCCTTGTTCTCGGCGGCATATTTCTGGATGCGCGCCGCCAGCTTTGCCGGATCGAAGCCTTCGCGCCGCTCCAGCTCCTGCGCCGTGAACAGCGGCGCCAGGATGACATCGCCGCTCACCATTCCCTTGGTTCCCGAAGTCCAGGCGAGAGGCACGCCGGCGAGCGGGGCATAGGTCGGCTCCCGCAGGCTCATGGTGAAGTGCGACAGCGACCAGCCGCGGCCGAAGGTCCCCCACGGTTCGAGGCGCGCCGCCTCGATCCCCCAGGCCTTGAGCGATTTCACCGCCCAATCGGCGGCGGCGCGCTCGCCAGGCGAGTTGGTCAGGCGCGGCCCGTTGACATCGGTCAGATAGAAGAGGTGATCCATCACCTTCGAATCCTTGAAGGCCTCTTCCTTGATGCGGTGGACGGTCGCGAGATCGACCTTCTCCTCACCGGCACGCGCCGCGACGGGGAGGATAGCGATCGAGAGCATGGCGAAGCGCAGAAAGCTCCTGGAGCGTCTCATGGTGATCATCCCTGTGGGGTTGGACTGCGGAGTATGGCGCCTCGCCTCGGCCGCTGTCAACGCGCGCCGGGCGCGAGGGTCACGGCGTCGCACCCGGTTTCAGGAGTGAGGGCCAGTTCGTGACAAGAGTGATCATCCGCGGGCCGTCGGCGGGGGCTTCGAGGTTCATGAGAAAGCTCCGGCCATCAGGGGCGACGTCGAACTGGGTGACGACGGACAGGTCGAACATATCGCCCGGTATGCCGAACAGCGGCGTCGCGGGGGCGCCGTCGAAAGCCGCCCCGGGGCGCACGGCGACCGACATGACCTTCGCGTCGGCGGAGACGAAGAAGAGCTCCTTGCCGTCGGGGCGCCATACCGGCGCTGAGCCGCCATCGCTGGAGATGCGCCACTTCCCTCCCGGCGGATGGAATCCCCGCACGTAGACTTCTGTCCGCCCCGATTCGTCCGAGCTGTAGGCGATCCATCTGAGATCGGGGCTGAACCTGGCCTGGCGCTCGGCGTACGGGGTTACCAGCCAGGGCTCGGATTTCTTCTCATCCACCGAGAAGATCATCAGGTCGGTGTTCGAGAAGATCCCGTTCTTGCTGGTCTGGTAGAGGATGAACTTCCCGTCGCTCGACCAGTCGCTCGGCAGGTTGTCGGCTTCGTTCGACAGGAGCGTCTCGATCGAGCCCGTGCCATCGGAAGACACGGTGAACAGGTCGTTGCGACTCGGGAAATTGCCGAAAAAGAGGATGCGACGGTCGTCGGGCGACCAGATCGGGGAGGACTCGTTGCGTGGATCGAAGCTGAGCCGCGTGGCGATGCCGCGTTCGCGATCCTGGACCCAGATGTCGCCGCTGTCGCTCGTGGCCTCGCTCTGATCGACGGCGATGCGCCTGCCGTCGTGGGAGACTCGCGGCGAGAAGTAGTTCCCCGGCTTGCCGGTCTTCTCCAGAACGGCACCCTGCCGATCGATCCAGGTGAGCTGTCTCGCCGGTATTCCCCCGCCGGGGAGGAAGGCCAGCATGCCCGTGTCGGTGACAGAAAAGACGTTGCTCGCATAGAAGCCGAAGTACTGGATGCCGTCCGCCAGGGTGACGGGGTCGCCGCTCACCTCGAGGTTCTTCAGATCAAATCGCTGGGCGCGCAGCGAGCCGTCCTTGGCGTAAATCAGATAGCCCGGGGGCACGTAGCGCGCGTTGGACAGAATGGGGAGGATCTTGCGCTCGTCCTTGCCTTCGGTCGTGGCCACGAAGATGCCGCTGTTCTCACCTCCCTCCCAGATTTCGTTCACGGTGTAGAGGAGATGCTTACCGTCGGGAAGAAGGCTCGGCTGGGAGAAGACTCTCTTGCCTTTCACGCTGCCGGCCGCCACCAGCACCTGCGGCTCCCCTCCCGCGGCGCTGATCCTCGTGATGGGGAGGTAGCGATCGGCGATGTAGAGGATCGATCCATCGGGGCTCCAGGAGGCTCCGAGGCAGATCCCCATGGGGGCCAGCACGTCGCTCTGTCCGCCGGCGAGATCGATCTTCTTCAGCTTGCCCCCGGCGTAAAAGCCGATCGACCGCGAGTCCGGCGACCAGAAAGGGCACTCCGAGCCCTCGGTCCCCGGCAGGAGCCTGGCCTTGCCGGAATCGAGCGGCCGGACCCAGATGCCGTTTCCCGCCGTGCCCCGGGCGACGAAGGCAATCTGCCGGCCATCGGGAGAGAGGGCCAGCGGCAGGATGTTCGACGGAAGAGCCGCGCCGACCGGCGCGGCGATGGAAGACACAACGGGGAATGGCGGCGGCTCCGTCCTGAAGAATCCTGCCGAGACCGCTGCCGCGGCTGCGGCCGCGGCAGCGATCGCGGCGACGGCGGCGATGACCCAGGCGAGGCGCTCGCGGCTACGGCGCGGTTCGCGGTGGCCGGCAGCGGCGGGGGTGCTCTCCGGGGCGGATGCTGCGCCTTCGGCGATGGCTTCGAGCTGGAGCCGGACATCGTGGGCGCTCTGAATCCGCTCGTCCGGATCCTTCTGGAGGCACTGCTTCACCAGCCTGTCGAGAGGGACCGGCGCGGCCGGCACCGTGGCGCGGATCGGCCGCGGCTCCTCCTTGAGGATGGAGGCGATGAGCGATGCCTGCGTCTTCCCCTCGAAGGCGCGGGTCCCGGTCGCCATCTCGTAGATCACGGCGCCGAGCGCGAAGACATCGCTGCGCGCATCGGCTTCCTTGCCGTCGAGCTGCTCGGGCGCCATGTACTGGAAGGTCCCGAGGATCGCTCCGCCAGCGGTCAGCGGGCTCAGCATGGTCGGCGAGGCGGTGAGGCTCGACGGGGCCGAGCCGATGCCCATCTCCTTGGCGAGTCCGAAGTCGAGAAGCTTCGTTCCCGCCTTGGTCAACATCACATTGCCGGGCTTCAGATCGCGATGGATGATGCCGCTGCGATGAGCGCGATCCATGGCATCGGCGATCTGGATCGCGGCGCGCATCAGCTCCGGGAACGGGAGCGGACCGCGCCTGAGCCGTTCGGCCAGCGTCTCCCCTTCCAGGTGCTCCATCACGAGGAAATCGGTCCCCTCGTGGTGCCCGATGTCGAACAGCGTGCAGATGTGCGGATGGTTGAGGCTGGAGACGGCGCGCGCTTCGCGCTCCAGCCGCTGCCTCAGCTCCGGCTGCGAGGAGAGATGTGCGGGAAGCACCTTGATGGCGACGTCACGCCCGAGGCGCGTGTCTTTGGCGCGGTAGACCTCGCCCATGCCGCCGGCGCCGAGCGGGCCGACGATCTCGTAGGGGCCGAGCCTTGTGCCGGGTTCGAGAGACATGTGCGTTACAGCGCTCCTTCGAGCAGGTAGATGTCGCCGGTGTCGGTGTCGCGCGTGTAGATGACCTGCCGGGAATCGGGCGACCATCCGCCGTTGTGCACGTGCCACTCGCCTTTGCCGTCGGTGATCGCCCGGGAAGGTCCTGCCGGACGCGGCAGTCCCCCCGAAGGCGCAGGAGCCAGCGGCAGGAGGAACAGGTTCATGTTGGAATGCGACAGCGCGGTGCAGTAGCTCACGCCGCTCCCATCGGGGGAAACCTGAATCTCGCCGAAGGGCGTCTTCAGGAGCACCGATGACTCGCCGGACTTGAGGTTGGCCACGCGCATTTCGGGCTCGGGGCCTTCCACGGCATAGATCACGTGGTCCGCATCCCGGTACCAGCCGAAATCGGAAACGTGATCGAGCACCTTGCGGCTCGCGCCGCTTTTCGGATCGACGAGGAAGAGGGCGTCTCCCTTTTCTCCGCGCGAGACGATTCCAATCGTCGCCCCATCCGGCGCCCATCGAGGGGATGCTCGCGTGATGGTCTGGCTCCCCGCCTTGCGCAGCGCTCCCTGCTCCACCGAGACGATCCACAGGCCGGCTTGTCCGTCCTGATCGGATACGAAGGCAATCTCCCGACTGTCGGGCGACCAGGATGGGTCCGCGTCCTGGGCCGGACGGTTCGTGAGCTGTCGCTCGCTGCCGGTCTTGCGGTCGATGAGCCAGACTTCGCCGTTCCCCGTGCGCGAGGACTCGTAGGCAATCATGCCGCCGTCCGGGGAAATCTGCGGCGAGAAGTTGTCCTGGGTGTGGAACGTCAGCCGCTTCTGCTCGCCCCCTTCCAGGTCCTGGATATAGAGATCCGTCTGGTGACTCGACTTGTCGTAGAGGATCCGGCCGTCGCGGGCAACCACCGGCAGATCGGGATTGTCGAGGGGAATGACCTGCCGCTTGTGTCCCGACGCCAGATCGGCCACCCAGATGCCGTCTGAGATCGGACTGTAGACGATCCGCTTGCCATCCGGCGCCCACGAAGGAAAGAGATAAAGGGACGACTCGCGCAGGATCTCCTTCGCCGGGCCTCCCGCCGCCGGCATCACCTGAGCGGAGCTGCCATTGCCGGTGGAATGTCCGAAGAGGATCTGAGAACCGTCCGGCGAGAAGCTGGCAGTGTAATCCAGGCTGCCGGGCTCCGGGTGGGTCAGCTGCGTTTCCTTGCGGCTGTCGAGCTCGAGCAGCCAGAGGCCCATGGCACCGGTCTCGTCCAGGCGCGAGAAAAGGAGCCGGCGTGCATCGGGCGACCAAGGACTCGACCCGAGGATCCCGAAAATCATGCTTGCGAGGGTCGGGATGCCGGTATCGGCCAGCTTCTGCACCTGCCCTCCCAGGGGCGGCACCAGGTAAATGCCAGTCTTGCCGCCGCGGTTCGAGGAAAAAGCCACCCAGCGGTTATCGGGAGACCAGCGCGGGGACACATCGTCGGAGGCGCTTTGAACCAGGGTGATCGGGTCGCCTCCCGCGGATGACACCACGAAGATGTCCATGGGCCCCTCCCGCGAGTGGCTGTAGGCGAAGAATCCGCCGTCCGGCGACCAGCTGCCCGCGCTCTCCACGCCCACCGACCCGGTCATGGGCCGCGTCTTCACATTCAAGGCAGGTTCCGGTGCGTGCGCGGGCTTGCGCAGAAAAAGGAAGACGGCCGCGATGGCCGCGACCAGGACCAGTCCCGCCGCCACCGTGAGCCAGGGGGTGCGGCGCTTCGCCATTTGAAGATCCATCGAGCTGCGCGATCTCGACGCGCTGATCGACTCCTCGATGTCCCCCGACTCGACCTCCTTCTGCAAACCTTCGAGCTCGTTGCAG
>DASTZC010000132.1 GCA_035764505.1 Candidatus Polarisedimenticolia bacterium | reverse complement strand
AGTGTACTTGCATCTTTAGTTGACCCAGGGGGCCGCCTAACTGTGGCCTCCTGATAAGTCCTCCAGCTAAATGTACCCCGAACCTACCGCTTCCCACCTTGCTTGAGCGCACGCAACTTCCCACGGCGCATCACGAGATCCCGCAGCAGGATATTCCACACGAGCACGATGGCGCTGACGCCGGCGGTCAGGAAGAGCAGGATGGCGAGGCCGGGGTAGCCGAAGATCTTGAAAGACGTCTCGACCCGGACGAGCAGGGCGGCGCCGACGATCAGGGCCGAGATCACCAGCCCTAAGGTGACGCGGTTGGCGATCTTCTGGAGGCCTTCCATCAGGAGGGCCTCGTCGATCGCCTTAATTCGGATCTGCACCTTGTTCTCCGAGACGGCGTCGAGCAGGCGGTTGACGCGGCCGGGGAGCTTCTCGGCGAACTCCTTCATCTCCAGAGCGCCGGCGAACAGCCGGCCGGGGGAGAGGGACTGGAGCATCTTGCGGCGCATCATGTCGGCGGCGTGCCGGCGGATGGCGGCGTTGGGGTCGAACTCCGGGTCCAGGAACCGGGTGATCTGGTCCAGGTTCAGCAGGGTCTTGCTGAGCAGCGTCAGCTCGTGCGGCAGGCGGTAGCCGGCGTCCAGGGCGACGCGCCCCGCGTCGAGCAGCACCTTCCCCATCGAGACCTGTCCCAGGCCGACCTGGCGGAAGCGGGCGATCGCCTCGGCGATGCGGGGGCGCACGTCGTCCGGGCGCGCCTCGCCGACCGGCTGGGCGAGCTTCAGGAAGCACTGGGCCGCCTCCTCTCCCTGCCCTTCGCTGGATGCCAGCAGCAGCTTGATCAGATCGTCCTGCATGCGCGGGGGGATCTGCGCCACTCCCCCGAGGTCCAGCAGCGCGATGCGGTCGTCCTCGGTGAGGAAGACGTTGCCGGGGTGCGGGTCGGCGTGGAAGAAGCCGTCCACAAGGATCTGCTGCAGGTAGGCCTCGCAGAGCACCTCGGCGAGCGCCGCGCGGTCGAGCTCCACGAAGGCCAGGGGCGTCAGGTCGGTGATCTTGGTCCCGGCGATGAAATCCATCGTCAGGATGCGGGCGGTGACGTAATCGTCCACCGGCGCGGGGATGACGATGCGCGGGAGATGCTTCAGGTTGGCCCCGATCACGGCGAGGTGGCGCGCCTCCATCCGGTAGTCCAGCTCGCGCAGCAGGCTGCGGCGGAACTCGTCGAGCATCTCCTCCACTCCGAGGCGCTGCCCGAACTCGGTGTGCCTGGCGAGGAACTCGGCCATCCCCTCGAGGAACTCCAGGTCCTTGAGGATCTGCTCGCGGATGCCGGGGCGCTGCACCTTGACTGCCACGGGGCGCCCGCTGCGCAGCTTGGCGCGGTGCACCTGCCCGAGGGACGCCGCCGCCGTGGGGGTCGGGTCGAATTCCTGGAAGGCCCGCGACATGCGCATCCCCAGCTCCTCGGAGACGATGCGCTCGACCTCGCCGAAGGAGAACGGTTCGATGTGGTCCTGCAGGCGGGTGAGGGCGTCGATGTAGGGGGCGGGGAGGAGGTCGGGGCGCTGCGAGAGGAACTGGCCTACCTTTATATATGTCGGACCCATCGCCTCGAGGTCGGCGGCGAGCTGCTTGCCCTTGGCGGCGAGATCGTCGACGGGTTGGGGGCCGGCGCTGGAGGGCGCGGCCGATCCTGCCGGGGAGGCTTCCGGGGTGTCGAATTTCAGCTCGAAGGCATCGTCGTAGCGCGAGCCGGCGAGGATTCCCTTGCCGCCGTATTTGATCCAGAGCCGGGCGAAGTCTTTGTAGCGGGAGAGGTTTTCGATCTTCAACAGGTTGGTCATCGGAGGCGGCCTTTCTGGGTGGCCCTCCGGCGGCAGGGGAGGAGGGCCGGTTCAGCCTCGCACGGAGAGCACGGCGCCGGGCTCGCTGGTCATCGAGGTCCCGGCGCCATGGGGTCCGTGGGCAGCTCTACTGAACGCTGTACTTGGGAAGGTCGCGATCGCGAGTCGTGGTGTCCTTCTTCGCGTCCTTGACCTTCGCCTCATCGCCGCTGGCGATGCCTTCGGCTTCGCAGGTGGTGAAGATGTCCTTGGCGCGCTTGGTCTCGTCCTTGTTGTCCGAGTGCACCGAGATCAGGATGTTGCCTTCCTTCAGCTTGCTCTCGTAGCGCTTCGCCTCGTACTCGGGGATCCCCAGACCGACCAGTCCTCCGGTCAGCCCGCCGGCGGTTGCGCCGATGGCCGCGCCGCTCAGGGCCGCCATGATGGGGCCGGCCGCGATGAACGGGCCGAGGCCGGGGATGGCCAGCGAGCCGATGCCGACGAGCCAGCCGAACGTGCCGCCCACCACGCCGCCGACGCCCGCGCCGGTGGCCGCGCCCTCGGGGGCCTTGGTGTTGTGCACGTGGGCAAAGTCCTTGGTGCCCGACTTGTCCGCGAACAGCACGGAGATGTCGTTCGCCGAGAAGCCGCTGTCCTTCAGTTTCGTGACGATCTCATCGGCTTGCGACTCGCTCTTGGCGAGACAGAAGACGGCATTGTTGGAAGCCATGTTGCACGTATCCTTTCTTGAAATGCTGCATTGAGTGAAGGGTCTTGGTTACCTCGGCTGCTCGGCTTTCACTTCGAGCATGTTCTGCACGTTCCCCTGTTTGGCGATGCCGACGGCGATCTGCTCGATGCGGGCACGCTCCGCCTCGCTCATGACGGGGCCCATGAGAACGACCCTGCCGGCGTTGGTGATGATCTTCACGTTATGGGCGCTGGTCGAAAGCACCTGGTCGTCCATGACCGCCTGGCGGATCCTCTGGGTGATGGTGGTGTCCGCCTCGCTGGATCCCTGATCGAAGGGCGGGTTCGCAGCGTAATTGGGATCGGCGTTGCGCGCCGTGTTGTCGGGCTGGACGGTTCCCGGGTCCTTGGCGTCGTTGCGCGCCGTGGCGTCGGCCACGTCAGACTTCTGCGCGTCGGCCGCCGCTTCGCGGGCCTCCTCGCGCGTGGTGCCGGTGCCGGTGCTGCAGCCCCAGACGCCGAGTGCCAGGACTGCGGCGGCCGTCACGAGGGGGGTGCGTCGAAATTGCTTCATTGCGATGGCTCCTTGCGATTCGTAGGGCAGCTTGGTTGAGATGCGATTCTCGGAAGAATCAGCGAGCTCTCCGGATCGCCGGCGAGCTTCACATCTATTTTTGCCAGGTGCGCAGCGCGGGGGGTGGGTTCCCGGAGAGGGCGCTTGCTCGAGGGAGTTGCGGGTCTTTCGAGCCGGGCCAGGCTGGGGAGCCGCAGCTCCCCAGCCCCGCCTGGCTGCTATCGGACAAAAGGCCTAGCCTGAAGGCTAGCCTTCGGTAGCTTCCTTCGCCGCCGCCGCGTTCATGTTCTTCTTGATCGACTGCATCAAGGGCTGGGCGGGCGAGGGGGTGCTGACCGTCGAATCGACCAGGATCTCTTTGCCGCTGATATCGCGGCCGTACAGATCGTGGTTGGCTTCCTTGTCGGGCTTCACGACCGCGCCGTCGAGCGAGGCCCCGGCAAACAGGCCCTTCGAGCGGGACCAGGAGAGCATGCCGGCCTGCAGCATGGCGTCGGTATTCGCGCTGGCGGTGCGTCCCACCGGGCCGGCGGTCGCCGAAGCTTCGCCGCCGATCGTGAACTTGTCCTTCAGGAGGTAATTGATCCCTTCCTTGTTCATGACCAGCAGGACGAAGTCGGTGGACGATCCGCCGAACTGGAAGCCGATGCTGGCGCCGCCGATTTCATACATCGCCGGGGCGCTCATGGAGCCGTCGGCCTGCCGGCAGGAACCGACGCCCTTGCCGGCCTTGCCGCCGACCACGAACGCGCCCTTCACGACGTTGGGGAAGATCAGGACGCACTCGGCTTTGGCAAGGAGCTCCTGCGGAATGCCCTTGTCCGGGGCGGTCGCCAGGGCATCGAGGACCATCGAGGCCTCTGACAAGGTCTTGGTGTCCTTCTTGTCCATGCCGGTGGCCGTCTTCTTGTCATCCGCGGAGGCGACGACCCCCGAGAGAGCCATCAGCACCACGAGCGATAGAGCGATCGAAAGTTTTCTCATATTCTTTTTCCCTTCCTTTGAGTGTCCGTTCCCACAATGTCGAACCCTTGCAGGGAATGCGCTCGGCCAAGAAACGTGCTGGAGAAGGTGCCGGAGCAAGGGTTTCTGTACCCACGCATGTTAGCCTGCCGGCAAGCGTTCGCACATGGGGCCAAACCCTTACGTTGAACTACTAAGAGCCGGGAGCTTCCGCCGCCCTGCGATTAAGCCGACTACCTGGCCGGGCGGTTGTCCTGGATCAGGGCCAGGATGTTTCCTTCGGTATCCTTGAACCAGGCCGCCCGGGCGCCGCCGGCGGTATAGATGCCGTTCTCGCCCTTCATTCCCAGCATGTCGTAGTTCTCGAACTGCACGCCGCGGCTTTTCAGATCGTCGACGACACGCTCGATGTCCTTGACCTGCCAGTAAGCCTGGCTGGCCTTGGAGGTCCCGGCGTTCACGGTCGGATACAGGAAGCAGGCGGTGCCCCTGGCGAACTCATAGACCACCCCGCCGGCGATCTCCTGCTTCGGCTTCAGGCCTATCTTCTGCTCGTAGAACTGGCGTGCGCGGCTCACATCCTGCGCGGGGAGGTAGGCGTACATCGGAAATTCTTGCAGCATGGTCTCACCTCATTCCGGGACGATCCTGATGCCCGGAACCATCCTGGAGCCCGCAAGAGCGTCTGCCCATCGGGCCTAAGCCTTACGTGACATTGACCGATCATGGAGCCGTTGGGGTAACCACCCCATGGCGCTTTCTCGTTCCGTGCCTTATCTTGATTCGAGTCGCACATCGTCACGAGACAGAAGGCCTAATGAGGAGAATTCCGATGAGCAAGTGCAGCGAGGTGATGACCAAGAATCCCGTGGTATGCAAACCGAGCGACCTGGTGGCCAATATCGCGCAGGTTATGAAAAAGGAAAACATCGGTCTGGTTCCTATCGTCGAGGACGTTAAGACCAGAAAACTGGTGGGAATGGTTACGGATCGCGACCTGGCGGTAAAGGTGATCGCTGAAGAGCGCGACCTGGAGACCACCAAGGCGGAGGAGGTCATGAGCCGTAAAGTCGTGAGCTGCCGCACCGGGGACGACTTGCAAAAGGCGCTCGACGCGATGTCCGAGAATCAATTTCGGCGCATTCCCGTCATCGATGACGAAGACAGGATCGTGGGGATCATCGCTCAGGCCGACATTGCCACGCGCGTGCATGAGCCGGAGAAAACCGCCACCCTGGTCGAGAAGATCTCGAAGCCCAAGGCCCAAAAGGCCCAAAAGGGTAAATAGGAACCAATCAATAAAAGGTTCTAAAACCCCAAGATGGGGTGAATACCCCATGGTCCCGGCGGTCCCCCGAACGCAGAATCCTGTTTTTACGAAGCAACGAGGGGGATCGCCATGACTGTCCTGATCGCGGCTCGAAACCTGGGATTCCGGAGCGCGGTGAAGAAGTTCCTGCAGTCAGACGAGAAGGTCCAAAAGGTATGGGAGGCGGCCGATGGAGAACAGGCCATTGAGCTCGCCCGGGAGCTTCGACCGGATCTGGTCCTGATGGACATGTCGCTTCCGCGCGTAAACGGTCTCGAGGCAACCCAGATGATCAAGAACACGGAAAGCAACGTCCAGGTCATCATCATGGGGGAGCACACGGAGCCGGTCTACCGTCAGGCGGCGATTCGGAGCGGGGCCGACGCTTTCATGGTGAAATCCAACGCCTGGGCGGGCGAGTTCCTCTCTTCCATCCTCCGGCGGGAGTCATCGTAACCGACGCCTGCCAACCCACGCCACACTCCAACGCCACACTCCAAAACGAGGACCTCGCGCGCCAAGCGGGGGAGCCATCTCGTGACCGGTGGGTGAATGCCCCATAGTACCGGCCCAGTCTGAAGACTACGATCACCTCGTGAAACGCGAATCAGGTACAAGGCGATTGGCGGCGAGCCAGACGCTCGAGTGTCCTGCCAGACGGATGCCGTCGTGTCTCTGATGCGCACTTTATCCAACCTGGAAACGAGGTGAATGAATGGCTTTCAAGAGAGTTCCAAGCCCGATCATACGGGGCTGCCTGGTCACGTTGCTGACCTTCTCCGCGGGAGTGGTCTTCGCTCAGACCCGCATCAAGCCCGGGTTCAATCTTTTCTCCCTCGAGCAGGATCAGGAAATCGGACGTCAGTCGGCGGCAGATGCCGAGCGCCAGCTTCCGATCCTGAATGACCGCTCGATCGACTTCTACGTCAATGCGGTCGGAAAGCGCCTGGCGGCCGTGGCCCCCGGAGCGAAATACCCCTACCAGTTCAAGGTGGTGAACGCCTCCGACATCAACGCCTTTGCGCTGCCCGGCGGATACCTGTACCTGAACCGGGGTCTCATCGAAGCCTCGCGCAACGAGGGGCAGCTCGCAGGGGTGATGGCTCATGAGATGGCCCACGTCGCCCTGCGGCACGGGACCAACAACGCATCCAAGGCTTATATGGGCCAGGCCGGACTGGGCGTTCTGGCAGGGCTCACGGACGGGGAGAGCGCTTCGACCCAGAGAGCCATCGGCGCGGTGGGAGGATTCGGATTGAACACCATGTTCCTGAAGTTCAGCCGCACCGACGAGGAGCAGGCCGATGTCGTGGGTGCCCAGATGATGGCCAGGGCCGGCTACAACCCCAAGGACATGGTCGATTTCTTCGAGATGTTGCGCAGCCAGCAGCAGCGCAATCCATCGAAGGTGGAGCAGTTCTTCAGCTCCCACCCCGCCCCCAAAGATCGCGCCGACCGCATCCGCAAGGAGATGAAGACGCTGTCGATCAGGCCGACCAAGCCTGTGGGCGGCTACCAGCAGGCCAAAGAAGAGCTCCTTGGTATGCCGGCGACACGAACCACGCAGCAGCTTGCGCAAGCCCAGGAAGCCTCGCCGATGGTGTCGCAGGTTCGACTCAGCGACCGCCGCGCGTCCGGGGTCAACATCGACCGGCCGTCA
The DNA here is from genome assembly GCA_035764505.1 of Candidatus Polarisedimenticolia bacterium. Taxonomy (NCBI): domain Bacteria; kingdom Pseudomonadati; phylum Acidobacteriota; class Candidatus Polarisedimenticolia; species Candidatus Polarisedimenticolia bacterium. The sequence goes on along the minus strand of DASTZC010000132.1, from coordinate 5,270 downwards.
GCGAGTTTTCGCTCGTTCGAGCAGCGCGGGCAGTTCTTCCAGATAATTTATCCGGAGAACTGGCGCGTCTATGAGCCCGCGAACGGCTACGGGGTGACCATCGCTCCGGAAGGCGGCTACGTCGACACGGGAGGCGAGGAGAGAAACCTCATCTACGGTGTCATCGTCAACCACTACGCCACCTTCGATGCCGACACCAGCGGACGGTTCGTCGGGACCGGCAACAGCTTCGTCGATGGCAACGGCCGCATCGAGAGCCGCACCAGCCTCGCCCGGGCGACGAATGATCTCGTCAGCCAGATCCTGCGGACCAACCCCCACTTGAAGATGGTGCCGAATTCACAGCGAACCGACACGGTCAGCGGCGCCTCGGCGCTTTCCCTGGTCCTGTCCGGCCGCTCGCCGGTCACGGGAGAGGAAGAGCGGGTCACCGTCTTCACCCGCGCGCTTGCCGACGACGACGTCGTCTACGCCTTGTTCATCGCCCCCGGCACGGATTACGACGAATTGGGGCAGACCTTCGATCGGATGATCTCCAGCTTGCAGGTGAATGATTCGGCAACGCACCAGTAATAGCACCCTTGTCGAGTTTCCCGCGGAGGGGGCACGGGATGCCCCTCTGCGGGATTGCCGTGCGCCACCCAACCGACCGAAGGGGAAAATGATGGATCGCCTCGAGTACCTGAAGCCCCCGTTCCCGCCCGCATCGGAAGAAGCGGGCGTCGCCGCGCCGGGGGAGACGTCATGAAGGCGATTCTGCTCGCCGGGGGCCAGGACACCCAGCTGGCGCCCCTGGCTCACCAGGCGCCGAAAGCGCTGCTTCCCGTAGCGAACCGTCCTATGGTCGAGTACGTCCTCCAGCACCTGAGGCAGAACGGGATCCGTGAGATCGCCCTGGCAGTGAACGGGAACTACGAAGTCTTCTGGCACGTTCTCGGAGACGGCGCGCGGTTGGGGATACGGATCACCTACTCCCGGGAGCACGCTCCTCGGGGGACCGCCGGGTGCCTTCTCCCCCTGGCCGACTTCATCGGGAACGAGCCGTTCCTGGTGATCCATGGAAGCCTCTTTCTGGATGCCAATCTCCGGGAGCTGGGGAGGTCCCACCGGCGCGGCACCGCCACCGCCACGGTAGCCGTGCAGACGCTCCCGTTTTCCTCGCGAGACTGGCACCCCATGGAGCTGCAAGTGGAGGCGGATTCCCGGGTCAGCGGCATCACGCTGCGCCGTCACTCCGCCAAAAGTCCGATCCGAGTGCCGGCAGGGGTCTATGTCTTCGACCGGTCGGTCCTTTCCTGTATCGAGCCCGGAGTCTATTGCGACATCAAGGAGCACCTTCTTCCGCGCCTCAAGAAGGCGGGGCATTCCATTGCGGCTGCGGAGCTCCCGGGATACTGCAGGAATGTCCTCGATCTGAAGGACTACCTGAGCGTGAACCGGGACGTTCTGAAGGGGGATGTGAACGGCTTCCAGCTCGAGCAGGAGGTGGCGGAGGGGATCTGGGTGGGACAGGGCAGCCAAATCTCTCCGATGGCCACGCTGCTGGGTCCCGTGCTCATCGGCCGGGACTGCTGTGCTGATCACGATATCTTTGACCGGTTTCGCGAGTAAATCAGTGGAGTAATTCGCCTCCTCCGGACCAAAAGATAGCCGCTTTCCACGAGGGCGCGGCCGATGACGACGCGTTCGAGCGTTGCCTGTTGGCGAGGGTCGAGAGGTTCGGTCAGCCCGCGCCGCATTCGTTCCTCCTCCCTATACCGCAAGTAGGTCTCCTGGAACAAGGCCCGTTCCCAGGCCGTGGGATGCGTCCGATCCCGCCATACGGACTCGGGAGTCAGACCCTCAGGTCGTGTCGTGTGGTTCGCCTGACCGCAGGCGAGCTCGAGATCGTCGGAGGACCATTGGGCGACACGGCCGTGGCGGGCCGAAGCGTAATGGGCCCGTACCTTCAGCATACCGATCCCCGCCTCCACGCTCCCGTTGTAGCGCGGAGTGGCGGGTGGTGAGAGCAGCGGTATCACGCCATGGCGGAGGAGCAGCCAGCGCACCCGGTCGCTGCGGAAGGCCCCGCCGTTGTCGGATTTGAGGACTAGGGGAGCTCCGTGCCAGGCGAACTGGGCGCGCAGCATCTCCACGACCGAACGGGTTGTCTCCCCCCGTGTCGGCAGCGCCGCCAGTTGGTAGTCGCTGGCCAGGTCGCGAACGACCAGCACCCGATCGTAGATGCCGTCGACGAGGCACGGCGGTTGCGTGAAGTCCAAGGCCCACACCGCTCCGGCGCGAGTCCAGCGCAACACCTGCACGAGCATCCCGTGGCGCCGCCGATAGGCCGCTCGATAGCGCCGCTGCAGCTCCACCAGCTCGGCCCGGGCGACGACGGGGAAGACCGTGCGCAAGGTGGGCAGCCCCAACCGCGGACCCATCAAGTCGAGCAATGCCAGGATCTCCCGGCGTGTGTCGCGGTCCACGGTCGGCCCGTGACGGCCGCGGGCACGCAGCTTCATTCGATCCCGCCGCCACTGGCGCTCCCAGGTCTGGAGCGTTGGGAACGGCAGCTCCAGCTGCGCGGCGGACTGCCGCAACGACCGTCCCTGTTGTCGCGCCCAGCGCCCGAACGCCACGGCGGAGATCCGCACAGCACGCTCCGCCTGCCGGCGAACCTTCTGGCGGGGAAGCCCCCGCCGTGCTCTCGTGGCTTCGTTGCTCGTCACCTTCATGACCAGGTTCACCCGTCCGAGATGCCGTCGCAGCCCTGCACCGCTCAACCCCGCGGGGGCTTCTTCCCGCCAGAGCCGGAGCGGGTCGGGGAGTTTTTTTTCCTGCCGCGCCGCTGCTCCGCCCGACGCATCAGGTGCGGCATCGTCAGCGCCAGCTCGGTGCGCACCAACGAGGCCCGCAGGTCGAACTTCAGCTCGCGCACCTGCTCCTCCAGCTCCCGGATGCGCTCCGCTTCCGGAGCCACAGAGTGCCGCGGCCGTCCCGCGGGCACCGGCTCCAGGGCTTCCAACGCTCCCTGCAGCACCTGCCGCCGCAGCACATGCAAGCGCGCCTCGCCCACTCCCAGCAGCTCGCAGGCCTGGGTGATGCTCAGCTCTCCCGTCAGCGTCTGCAGCAATACCTGCAGCCGCTGCTTGGTCTCTTCGGAGCCTTCGAGCTTGTCCACCGACTTCAACCCGTCCGGAGGCCGGGCCACGGGCTTACTCCTTTTTCACGCTTTCCGTTTTTTCGGAACCGGCCGGCGGCCGCAATGCTGCGGCCGCCCTCAACGCCCGCACCACCGGCCGCCGACGGCGTTTCTTGCCGTCCAACTTCGCTTCCGGCTTGGCGGCGATCCCCATGCTGCGCTGCGCCATCCGCACCAGCGACTGCGCCCGCATCAGCTCCCGCTCCAGGCGTCCCTTCTCCTTGTGCAGCGTCGCCAGCTCTCCGGCCGGAGTGCGGCGCTTGCCTTTCGGGCGCGGCTCCAACGCCGTCACCAGCCCCTGCAGACCACGAGTCTCCAGCACGTAGTAGCGCGCCACCGAGATGCCCGCCGCCTGGCTTGCCTGCGAAGGACTCCGCAACCCGCTCAGCGCCTCCAGGATCACCACCGCCAGCCGCTTCGCGGCATCGCTGCCGCTCAGCACCGCCGGCTTGCGGACCGTCTTCATGGCTCACCTCCCGCAGGCTCCTCCATCGTCCCGCCCTGCGGCGTCACTGGCTCCGGCAGCCCCGGCTCCACTCCCGGCCCCGCTCTGCGCCCCGACGCTTTCAAGTCCACCTCCTCACGCCTCCCATCGCCGGTGGTCAGGATCACCCGCTCACCCTCCGCGTGCAGCGCGATCGCCTGCTCGCCCACCTTACCCGTCAGATAGAAGCTCTTGCGCGGCACGCCATGCCGCGCCAGGTCCAAAGCGTTTTCCGCCACCCTCGCCTGCAGCGTCCGCCGCACCTCTTCGGCCGCCTCGAAGTAACGATCCGCCGGCACCAGTCCCTCCAACCCCTGATGCGGCCGCAGAAAGTTGTAGTAATCGATGAACAGGCCCACCCGCGTGCGGGCGTCCGAGAGATCCTGGAACACCGCCGCCTCCAGACACTCCCGCCACAGCGTCCCCCAGAACCGCTCCACCTTCCCCAGAGTCTGAGGATGCCGCGGCCGCGACACCAGGTGCCGGATCCCGCGCTTCTCCAGCAGCCGGCTGAACGCGCTCTTCCCGCGCCAAGTCTGGTATTGCGGACCGTTGTCCGTCAGTACTTCCTCCGGCGGACCGTAGTTGGCCAGCCCCGCCTCCAGGACCTCGCGCACCAGGGCCCCCGACGGCGTCGCGTGCACCCCGAAGCCCACCACGAACCGGCTGTGGTCATCCAGGAACACCACCAGATACACCCGACGGTTCTCCCGTTTCAACAGGAACGTGAACAGGTCCGACTGCCACAGCTGGTTCGGCCGCGCCCGCTCGAAGCGCCGCTGCACCGGCTCGTGCGATACGCTCGGCGCTTCCTCCGCCTCGTACCCCTCCTCTTTCAGCACGCGCGACACGGCCCCCGCGCTCGCCTCGTACCCCTCGCTGCGCCACAGAACTTCGGCGATCCGCTCGCATCCCCACTCCGAATGCGCCTGCTTGAGCATCACGATCGCCCGCCGCGTCGCCTCCGACAGCCGGCTCCCTTTCGGGGCCCCCCGCGGCTGATCCGTCAGCCCCGCCGGTCCCAACTGCTCGAACCGCTTCTTCCACAGGTACAGCGTGTGCTTCGATAGCCCCACCATTCCCGCGAAGGCCTCCGCCGGCAGGCCGCTGCGCTGCCACGTGTCTAACAGCAGCAGCCGCTGCGCGCTCGTCAGCGTGCCCCGCCCCTCGCCCTCACGGCCCGCGGGCTTGGAGCCCATGCGGCGGCCTCGCACCGGACGATCTCCCGGGTCTGCCTTGCTCGCCGCTGTGACAGCCCCAACTCCCGCACCGGCGTGTTCCTCCTGCGCCGTTGCGGACCCCTCCTGCGAGGTGGCTTCCACCCCGGGAGCATTCTTCATTTCAGTCTGGCTTTCCGCCTGAGTCCCGACCTGCCCCTCAGACGTCGTTGCGGTAGGATCTTCCTGCATCACTTCCTCCTCATCGCGGGCTCTTTGCCCGCCTTAAGGAGGAGGTCGTTTCTCTACCGATTTATCTCTTCAAACGATCAAACATTTCGGGAAGGAGCACACCTATTCAACAACGCAACCCGCATCGCCTTCCCAGAACTCGGTGACGTGATCACGAAGGACACCCCCGGGATTGCCGTCTGCGGATCGTCCA
>DASTZC010000131.1 GCA_035764505.1 Candidatus Polarisedimenticolia bacterium | reverse complement strand
TTGCGCACCGCGGCATCCTCGCTCTGCAGCGCGGCGGCGAGCGTCTCGCCGGCCGCCGGATCGCCAATCGCCCCGAGAGACCAGAGGGCGTAAATCTGCGTCTCCGGATCGGGATCCGCGGCGGCGGCGCGCAGCGTCGCGACCGAGGAGCTCTCATGAATGCGCCCCAGGGTCAGAGCCAGGGAGCGCTTGACGCGTGGATCGGTCTCCTGCGGGTTGGAGAGCAGCCCCTCGGCCACCGCCAGGAAGCGTGGCCGCGACGCATCGTCCAGGTCGTAGCGCTCGAGGCGCGACAGCTCGTAGGCGACGAGGGCGCGCCGCTCCCCCTGCGCCGCCCGCACCTCCTCGACCAGATCGAGCGCGTCACGCCGGTCGAAGGAGAGCCAGCCGAAGAGATAGATGATGAGGCCGAGCAGGCAGAGCAGGAGCAGGGGGACGAACAGCAGGGCCGGCAGCGGGGATCGGCGGGGCTTCTCCCGCGGACGGCCGGACGGCTCCGGGGCAGGGTTTTCCTTGAAGACGTTTTCGAGCATGGTCTGGAGCGCTTCCCGGGCCGTTGGAGGATCGAAAAGGGACAGTAGACCAGGGGCGGAGCCGGGTCAAGGAGCGCGGAGAGCCTGTGATAAGATGATGACAATGATTATCGCGACGACGATCCCTGGGAGGGGCCTGCCATGGAAACCGGCAAAGGATTCAGCGGGTTCGTCCTCGCCGGGGGCCGGAGCAGGCGGATGGGAGCCAACAAGGCGCTCCTGCCCCTCGGTGGCCGCCGCCTGGTGGATCGCGCCATCGACCTGCTGTCGCCGCATGTCGAGGAAGTCTTCGTCGTAGGTCCCCCCGAGGTCTTTCCCTTCCTGCACGTTCCCGTACGCCCCGACGAAATCAAGCTCTCCGGTCCTTTGGGAGGAATCCTCACCGGGCTTCGGCACGCCCGCTTCGAAAGGAGCCTGGTCCTGGGAGTCGACCTGCCGTTTCTCACGGGCGAGGTTCTCGATCGGGTCCTGGATGCGGCGCGAGCCGGCGACGCCGACGTCACGCTGCCGCGCTACCACGATGTCCAGGAGACGCTGTGCGGCGTCTATTCGAGGCGCTGCATCACGCCGATCGAGGGGATGCTGATGGCGGGTCGCAAGTCGGTCCTCGAACTGCTCCCGCGAGTCCGTACACACATCCTCGAAGAGGCGGCGTTCGGCGATCTCCTGAAGGACGATCCCTTCTTCAACATCAACACCAAGGATGACTACGAAGAGGCGAAGCGCCGGGTGATGCACCTGCACCCCGAAGGCGTCACGCATGGCTGAGGGAAGACGCCTGACCCACCTGGACGCCAAGGGGCGCGCCCGGATGGTCGATGTCTCCGAGAAGCCGGTGACGGCGCGCGAGGCGATTGCGGAAGGGCGCGTGATCCTCTCCGCCGAGGCCTTCCGCCTGCTGCGCCGCAACGGCTTCGCGAAAGGGGATGTCCTGGGCGTGGCGCGGCTGGCGGGGATCCAGGCTGCCAAGCGCACCCCCGAGTGGATCCCCCTCTGTCATGCCATTCCTCTGGATTCCGCGCAGGTGGAGTTCACCCTCGAGCCGGCCCGCAAGGCGGTGCGCATCACCTCGAGGGCGGCGGCGCGCTGGACCACGGGCGTGGAGATGGAGGCGCTCACGGCGGTCGCCGCGGCGGCGCTGACTCTCTATGACATGTGCAAGGCGGTCGATCGCGGGATTCGCATCGAGGGAATCCGGCTGATGCGGAAAAGCGGCGGCCGCAGCGGCACCTACCGAAGGCGCTGAATCGTCTGAGGTCCTAGCGCGCCGGCGGTCCGGCTGAGACGCGCACCAGCTTGGCGCTGTCGAGGTACTTTCCCGCCGCTTCCTTGAGGCCGCCGGCCGTCATCTCCGCCGGCAAGGTCTTCCCGTCATCGTAAGTGGCGAAGCCCGGCCCCACCAGCTCGTAGAACCCGAGATTGCTCGCCAGCTTGTAGAGGCTCTCCTTCTCCCGCAGCAGCCGGCCGTTCTCCACCGCACGCACGTCGTTCAGCGTCTGCGGCGACATGTCGCTCAGCGCCAGGTTGCGGGCCCGCAGCAGGAGCTCGTAGGCCACCCGGGAAGCGTCCTCGGGCGACGAGGTCGCTTCGAGGGTGAGGATTCCGCCGCGCGAGAAGCCGTCCAGTCCCGCCTCGACGCTGAAGGCGGATGCCTGATCCAGGACCAGGTCGACGAACCCGCGCGCCCCCAGGATCGTCCCCAGGGCGCGCAGGACGGGAGTGTCGGGATGCTTGAGCGGCAGGCCCGGGAAGGCCAGCAGCGTGCTGCTCGGGAAGGCGTCGACCGAGCGGGAGAATTGTCCCGCCAGCGGCTCCGGGGACGTAGCGTCGGGGAGATCGCCCGGAGCATCTTTCCCCGCGGTCCAGGCGCCGAAGGCCGCTGCGATCTTCGCGCGCGCCGCGTCAGATTGGAAATCTCCGGCGATCGTCAGGACCGATCGATCGGGACGGTAGAAGCGGCGATGGAAGGCGACCAGGTCCTCGCGCGTCACCGCCTGCAGGCTCATCTCCGAGCCGAGAGCGGGATGGGCGTACGGATGATCGCGGAAGATCTTCTCGCGCGTCAGCTCGCGTGCCGTGGGACCCGGCATGCGGCCGAGCGAATCGCGATAACGGTTCATCTGCTCCTTGAGCGCATCGAGGTGCTCGGCAGGAAAAGCGGGCGACAGGATCGTCCTCCCGATCAGATCGAGGGCGGCGGGCAAATCCTCCGGAAAGACGGTCAGCCCCGCCTCCATCGTCTCGACGGAGGCGGTCAGCCCGAAAGAGGATCCCAGCGACGCCGCCTGCTCGCGGAACGCGGCGGCCGCCGCCGCGTCGGCGCCCAGGGGCAGGAAGGCGGCGACCATCTGCGCGGTCCCTTCCTTGCCCGGCGCATCGAAGGCGAATCCGGCGAGGGTGTGCAGCGAAACCGCGGAGAGGCCGTGGCCCGGAGAGGGCTTCAGCACGACCGTCAGCCCGTTGGGCAGCTTGTAGCGCAGCCCGGCCCCGGCAGGCTTCGGATCGGGACGGCTTCCGGGCACCCCCTTGTCGACGTAGGCGGCGCGCGCGAAATCGGCGGCAGGGGGCGCCGGATCGCTGTCCAGCCCCTCGACCGCCTTGGTGGCTTTCAGCAGCGCCTCCTCGGAGGGCTTCGGCTCCTGCTTGGGGAGAATCATGAGAGTGGCGGACTTGCCGGAGACCAGGTAGGTCGACGCCACCCGCCGGATGTCCTCGGAAGTCACCTTGTCCAGACTGGCCGGCAAATCCCAGGCGAAGCGCACATCCCCGAAAAGAGTCGCTTCGGCCAGCTCCTGGGTCAACGCCCCGACGCCGTCACGGCGCACCGCCTCCTCCAGCCGCATCGCCTTGATTGCCCGTTTGAGCTCAGCGTTGGGAAAGGATTCCTTGCGCAGCGTCACCAGGCGGCGGGCGAGGGCCTCGGTGGCCGGCACGGCCGCATCCGGCGACATCAGGTACCCGGTGACGGCGAGCAACCCCCGCTCTTCCAGGATGCTGAAGCCGCCGGTGGCGTTGGCGATTCCGGTGCTCGGGCCGGCCCATCGGCCGGTCGCCCCCTGCAGCAAGCGGCCCAGCACCAAGAGAGCCGGCCGGTCGGGATGGCGATATCCGGGCGTCGGAAAGAGAAGGGAGACGCTGGGGGGCATGGAGGCGAGGTTCTTGACCACTTGCCTGGCCCCCTTCGTCGTCTCGGCGAACTTCGGCTTCGGCGGCAGCGCCTTGCTCGGCTTCAGCGTCCCGAAGCGCGCCCGGATCTTCTCCATGAGCTTCGCTGCCTGGAAATCGCCGCCCACCGCCAGGACCATGTTGTTGGCGACGAAGAAATTGCCGTAAAAGGCGTCGGCGGATGCATGGTCCAGCGCCTCCAGGTTCTGGAAGCTTCCGGCGGGCGGGACGCGATAGGGCTGCTCGGCGAAGAGAGCGCGCATCTGCTCCAGGTAGAGCACCTGGGCCGGATTGTCATAGGTCTCCTTGAGCTCGCGCTTGATCCCCGGCCGGATACGGCTCACCGCGGCATTGCTCAGCTCTGCCTGGGAAACCAGCTGCAGGAGACCTTCGAGCGCCGTGTCCAGACCTTCTTTCGGAACCGAGAAGAAGAAGAAAGTCCGATCGTAGTCGGCCTGCACGCTGGCGATTCCGCCGGACTGGAAGATCTCGAGCTGCTGGGCGCGCGGCGGGCGTCCCTTCGTCCCCTGGGGAATCAGATGCTCCAGGAAGTGGGAGTAGCCGGCCACTTTGTCCGACTCGTCCTTTCCCCCGATGTGCACCCAGACCGCCGCGGCCGCGATGGGGGCGGTATGATCCTCCAGCAGGACCACCTTGAGGCCATTCTCCAGGGTCTGAACCCGGGGAGACTGGGCGGCCAGGGCGGCGGAGGGCAGCGTCGAAGAAAAAGCCAAGAGAAGGGCAGGGACGAACCGGGACATCGATCGCGATCTCAAAGATCCTCCGGAGGATGCGGCGCTGTAAAAGGAGGCGCGATTATATTCCCGCCCTGCGGTGCGGGCAACGCCGCAGGGCACTGTGATATACTCCCGGCGATTTCCATCGGAGGTAGATCCACCTTGCCCAGCATCGGTTTCCCCGAGCTCCTCCTCATCCTCCTCATCGCCCTCCTGATCTTCGGACCCCGGAAGCTCCCCGAGCTGGGAAGCGCCCTGGGCCGCACCATCAAGGAGTTTCGCAAGGGGGTTAAGGAAGCGGCGGAGCCCACCCCGGAAGAAAAGAAGTAAGCCGGCGCTGTCGGCGTCACCGATCGCGCCGCCGCATCTTTTCCGGGCTGCCCCACGACAGCATCACGCGCGCCAGGACCAGGATTCCCCCGAGCGCCAGCGCGTGGCCGGCGAGCGCCCACCCGCCTCCGAAGCGATCCGCCACGTAACGCGAGATCCAACCCAGCGCCAGCAAGGTCAGGGCGACCCACAGGCGCGGCTCGACCCCCCTCCTGCAGTTTTCGACCTCCGTCTCGGGCGATCCGAGATCGGATCCGGGGTGGCGCCGCTGGAATTCGAGATAGAAGCAGACGATCGCCAGCACCAGTCCGGCGAACGTCCCCAGCCAGGGGAGAAGCAGTCGATCGTATTCGGAGGGCTGAAGAATCCGGAGTTCTCCTGAGAGGCTTCGATGCTCGCCAGTACGGTGTGTCGTGAAAATGGACACTGACTTATCACGAGTGTCGCATTGGCACTGGAAAGAAATCATGTCACGGACGACTCTGCGAAACCAGCGTCCCCAGAGGATTTTCCTCGATCGACGCCGGCAAAAGTCGTTGCCGCTTTCATTGTTTCATCGTATATAAAAGAACATTCGTGAGGCCGAGACCATGACGCGCCGCCGATCTTTCGGGTGATCGCGCGGCGTTGCGGGCTCGCCGGGATCCCCTCCCGGCAAAGACGCCCCGCATGGCCGGCCCCGGTTGGGAGGAATCGAATGAAGAGAATCATCATCGGGGTGGTGGTGTGCCTGGTCCCGCTCGCGGCCTTCGGGCAGCAGAGGTACACCAACGAGGACTTGCGCAAGTTCAGCGTGCCCGGGGCCTACACGAACCAGGATCTCAAGAAGCTGCCGCCGGTGCCGGTGGTGGGGAAGGCGACGCCCGCGCCGGCGCCGCGCGAGGAGGAGGTCACCGTCGACTCCGAGTCCTTCCAGATCGCGCTGGATCTCCTGGAAGAGCAGCGCAGCATTTATCAGGCGGAGCTGGACTGGAGGAACGCGGAGATCGAGCGGGCCTACTCCTTCTTCGACAAGGGGCCTAACGGGTACCCGTTGCCCGGCTACCTCAGCAAGAGCCGTGGCGCCATCCAGTATCTGGAGATGCAGATCTCCATCATGGACGCGCGCATCGACGCGATGGAAGACGATGCTATGCGCGCCGGGGCCGTCATCGATCGCCGCTAGCAAGTTCTGGCTCCGTATCCCGGAGGCCCCTCCCGGGAGACGGATGCTCGTCTCGGGCGCCGGCCGGCTCATCAACGGCCGGCGCCCGTTTTTCTTGAGTGTTGCGCACCGTCGAGTTAACACCAAAGTGATCGAGCTGCGCGGATCGCAAGGCGCGTCGATGCGCCGCGTACCCCGGTACGGGCCAGACGCAACGCAGCGGAGGGCGGGATAGAGTTGCGTGCTGCCGTTCAGCCGCCGGCCGTCTTCTGGCCGGTCGGCTGTAAGGGCAGTATAGGTACGTGACCCTTGGCGCTATCGGGGCACCCATTCGCCGTGCTCGGGGGCGAGCAGCTCCCAGCGCACGGGCTGACAATCGCGATTGAATTGCAGCAGGCTGCGCAGCGACAGGTCGCCTCCACCGGGATCGATGCAGGCGGGATAGGAAGAGGTTCCCGCACCGTCCGGGTCCAGGAAATCGGCGGGATGATTCAGCCGGCTGAACTCGAGATCGATCTGGTGCAGGTACTCGTGCGCCATCACCAGGTGCAGCGGCCGCGAGAAGCCGTCGTCCTCGAAATAGACTTCCCGCAGCGGGATGGAGGAGTGGCCGCCTTCGAAGAAGGTCCGACCCGCCAGACGCGGCGGCCGGTCGGGCGGAGGCACGTAGAGCAGGATCAGGGAGGAGGGACGCAATCCCCTCTCCTTGAGGTCGACCTCGACGCGCGTGCTGCGGTCCATGAGCCACCCGAAGGTCGCTCCGTAGTCACGGAACTCCTCCGGAAACAGGGGCCGGTGGATCACGGTGACGCGCGGGTCGACCGACAGCCGTCGCAGCGAGTGGCGCCAGAGGTACCCGGCGAACAGGGAAACTTCCCGCTGTACCGTCGCATACCGCCCGGAGGCCTCCAGATCGGTGCTGCCGTCGTAGACGAGGATGTCCACGCGCTGCGCCAGATAGCCGTCGCTTTCCGGCGGCGCCGCCACTGCCGTCGTGGCGAGCGCGCCCGCCAGCGACACGAGAATCATGACTTTCAGCCGCATGCGATTCAGATACGCCGAATCGCGCGCTGGTCAAGGCTTTCCGAGAAATAAAAGCGTGGGGAAGAGGGCTGTCAGGCCGAGGCGGAATCCGCCCCCGAGATGCGGTTCACCGCCTGCACCAGTGAAGTGGTGTCGAAAGGCTTGGAAAGAAAACCCGCGCCCATGGCGTTGAGATGGTCCACCGTGTTCTGGCCGAACAGCACGGCGCTGATGAACAGGATGCGCTCCTTCAATCGGGGCCGGATCCGGGCGATCTCCTGGGAGAGGACGAAGCCGTTCATGTCGGGAAGGAGCAGGTCGAGGATCACCAGCTCGTACGGAGTGCTCCGGATGTACGAAAGCGCGTCGCGGCAGTTGCTGACGGTGTCGACCGCGTAGCCGCAGCCTTCCAGAGTCTCCCGGATGACCTGCAGCATCGACTCCTCGTCATCCACAACGAGGACCTGGCTCTTCCCGTCCATCCGGGATCCTCCTGACCGGAATCGCAACACCGGCGGCCGCGGCCAAATATAGGCTTCGTGCCACAAAAAACAACCCCGGGTGCGAACCTGGCCATCTCCGCAACCCCTTGGATGACTTCGATTTGCCGGGGAGGCAACGCCGGCGGCCGTCCCGGAATGTGCTAGCATGAGGGCCCTTCAAGCGAATCGGGAGAACAGAAATGACGTCGCAGCAGGCCCGCAAGGGCCCCGGTTTCATGGAATTTCTCCAGGATCACATCCTCGTCTTCGATGGTGGCATGGGGACGATGCTCTACCAGAAGGGTGTCTTCCTGAACCGCAGCTATGACGAGCTGAACCTCTCTCGCCCCGAGTTGATCCAGGACGTTCACCGCGCCTACCTCACGGCGGGGGCCGAGGTAATCGAGACCAACACCTTCGGTGCCAATCGCTACAAGCTCCAGGCCTTCGGCTTCCAGGAGCGCGTCGCGGACATCAACCGCCAGGGAGCGAAGCTGGCCCGTGAGGCGGCCGGAGATCGCGCCTGGGTGGCCGGGTCGCTCGGACCGCTCGGGCTCAAGATTGAGCCGTGGGGCCCCACCTCGGTGGAGGAGGCGGAGGCGGCTTTCAAGGAGCAGGCGGCCGGGCTGCTGGAAGGCGGGGTCGATCTCTTCGTGCTGGAGACCTTCACCGATCTGAACGAGATCCACCAGGCGATCCGGGCGGTGCGCTCCGTTTGCTCTCTGCCGGTGGTGGCCCAGATGACGATTGAGGAGGATGGCAACAGCCTCTACGGAACGGCGCCGGAGATCTTCGCCAAGCGCCTGGATGAATGGGGTGCCGACGTGGTGGGAATCAATTGCAGCGTCGGGCCGCAGGTGATGCTGGAGTGCCTGGAGCGGATGGTCAAGGTGACCGAACGGCCGATTTCGATCCAGCCCAACGCGGGCCGGCCGCGCTCGGTGGACGGCAGGAACCTGTATCTCTGCTCCCCCGAGTACATGGCCTCCTACGCCCGCAAGTTCGTCCTGGCGGGGGCCAAGATCGTGGGTGGTTGCTGCGGTACGACGCCGGAGCACATCAAAGCGATGAAGTCATCGCTGCGCGCCCTGCGCCCGGCGAACGTGCCGATGTCCACATCGCTGCCGGCCGAGCAGCGGGTCGAGATCCAGCCGGTCGAGCGGGCCCGCAAGTCGCGCTTCGCGGCGGGTCTGGTGGAGGGAAGGCTGGTCACCAGCGTCGAGATCACCCCGCCCAAAGGATTCGACACCTCGAAAGTGATCGCCGGGGCGCGGGCCCTCAAGGCGGCCGGCGTCGACGCCATCAACATTCCCGACGGGCCGCGCGCCTCGGCGCGCATGGGGGCTCAGGCACTGGCGGTGATCCTGGAGCAGCAGGTCGGCATCGAGACGGTCCTGCATTACTGCTGTCGCGACCGCAACCTGCTCGGGATGCAGTCGGACCTGCTGGGCGCCGCCGCGCTCGGGCTGAAGAACCTGCTGATCATCACCGGAGACCCGCCGAAGATGGGGGACTATCCCGACGCCACCGCGGTGTTCGACGTCGACTCGATCGGTCTGACCAACATGGTCACCCGGCTCAACCATGGCCTCGATCTGGGAGGAACTCCCTTCAATCCGCCGACCGGCTTCCTCGTCGGGGTCGGGGCGAATCCCGGCGCCATCGAGCTGGAAAACGAGATCAACCGGTTCCGCTACAAGGTGGAGGCGGGGGCGGAGTTCGCCATCACGCAGCCGGTGTTCGACGTGCGGCAGCTGTTGAGCTTCCTGAAGCGGGTGGAGGAGTTCCGCATCCCGATCATCGCCGGGATCTGGCCGCTGTCGAGCCTGCGCAACGCGGAGTTCATGAACAACGAGGTTCCCGGCGTGCACGTCGCCGACGCGATCATGGAGCGGATGCGCAAAGCCGATCAGATTGGCAAGGCGCGCGAGGAGGGAATCGCCATCGCTCGCGAGACGGTGGAGGAGATCCGCGCCCTGGTGCAGGGAATCCAGGTCAGCGCCCCGTTCGGACGATACCAGTCGGCCCTCGAGGTCCTCGAGGCGGTCATCCACCGAGCCGCTTGATCCCCTCGTTCGCCGCTTTCAGCTCCGGCAGCTGGTAATCCGCCCCGCCCCACCAGCGCACCACCTCGCGGTAGGCGCGCACCGCCTCCTGCTTGTTTCCCGACTTCTCACTGGCCTCGCCGTAGCGGGCCAGGTTCTGGACGTAGGACAGAGGGTCGGAGTAGGGGTCGGGATCGTCGATCAGGCGCTTGAAGACCTGCGCGGCGCGTGCCGCGTCCCCGGCCCCGAGAAGGGCCCGGCCGAGGCTCTCGGAGGCGGGGGAGGCGCGATCCTCGGGTGGCAGCGACGCCTCGATCTGTTTCGCCGCCTCGGCGAATTTCCCCTGCTCCAGGGCGATGTTCCCTTCCAGGGAAGTGCTCAGGCGCTGCAGCACGTCCGCGGAGATGCGCCCTCTCCAGCGCGTCACCTGCTCCTGCAGGAGATGGCGCGCGCTGTCGAATTCCTTCTGGGCTACCAGGATGTTGATCATCGGTAGATCGGGATCGGGGCCGGTCTCGATGCCGCGCACCTCGGCGTAGGTCGCCAGCGCCTCCTGATTTCGCTTCAGCGCCGCCAGGTTGCGGCCCAGCGACATCAGGTATCGCCCCTGCCCCGCCTGGT
>DASTZC010000130.1 GCA_035764505.1 Candidatus Polarisedimenticolia bacterium | reverse complement strand
GTACTCATCCAAGCTTGTCCGAGCCATTTCCCGCCAGGAATCCCACGAAACTTTGGCGGTGCGGTATTCGGCCAGCCGCGCGTGATGGTCGTCCTCCTCCAGGAGGACACGGACGACGAAGGCATCCCGCTCCTCCTCGATGGGCCCTGCCACACCGATCCGCAGCGGGGTGCGGGAGCGCCATCGCCGATATTCATCTTCCGGGAGTCGCAGGGACCGGAGAGGTGTCGACGCACCGTCCTTCGCATCAGGGTCACGGGAAGATTCGGACGGCGGATCTCCGGATTCGACTCGAACCATCTCGACCAAGGTGCGGCGCTCATCCTTTTGAGAGACTGGCAGACGGCCGGAAACGAGCGCTTCGCGCAGCGCTTCCATCTTCAGGCGTGAGGGGCGATGAATGCGCTCGTCGCTTGAGAAGAAGCTACGGGCCAGACGATCCACCAGGAGGGGCCTAGCCAGGCACTCCTGAATCAGGAAGGGATCGTCATGAAGCGCCGCAAAGACTTCCCGAAGGCGGTCCGGCAAGCGGGTGCTGCGCGCCAATCTCTGCATCTCCGCCTGCAGCATCGGGGCGGTGACGGGCGCGTGCCACTGTTCCTGCAGGATCGCCGACTTCCACAGGGTGTCACGGACCTTGGCTTTCAGCGCCTCGGGAGGGACGGCTTGGTCGAAAGGAAGCCTGGCTTCCAGCTGATGGGAGTAATAGACACGCTCGATGGCCTGCTGGGCATCGACGCGCTCCTCGAAGGTCAAATCACGGGCTGTCGCGGGCAGCGCACCGGCAATCAGCGGCAGCAGAAGGCAGGTGGGAAACCTGAGGGAGTTTCCCAAGGTTCACCTCCTTCGCCCGATCGAGAGCAACGCCATCGAGCATCACAGCCGTCATCGTCTCTGGATGGGTCAGTCTGGCACCCTCGCTATGAACCGTCAAGGGGATTCGCCCAGGATTGCCTGCGAGGGGGACGTGCGGTGCTACCTCGCTTGGCTCTCGGCCCGCCAAAGCTGCGTGAGGTGGTCCGCGAACCGGGTGGCGAGCCCCTCGTCCTCGTGCTTGAAGTAAACGTAGGCGCGCTCCAGCTTCTCCGCGCCGAGGCGCTCGACCCAGCCGCGCAGGCCCTTTTCGTCGTAGTGAGTGCGGCGTAGCCGCAGGTAGGCGAACTCCGACGTGCGGACGAAAGGAGTGTCCCCCTCGTCGGTGTCGGCGACGCACAGGGCGGCGCCGTGCTCCTCCAGCGTCTTGTAGACCTCGTCGTCCTGCCAGGAATCGTGGCGGAACTCGAGCGCTGCCCGCCGCCCGCGGGGGAGCGCGCCGAGCAGGTCGCGCAGCCGCGCCACGTCCTTCTTCATATAAGGAGGCAGCTGGAACAGCAGCACCCCGAGCTTGTCTCCCAGGATCTCCGCCCGCTTCGTGAACTCCCCGACGGAAGGACCGGCCAGGTTCAGCTGCTTCATGTGGGTGATGCGCCGCGGCGCCTTCAGTGTGAAGGCGAAACTGTCGGGCACCTCGCCGGCCCAGCGCTCGAGCAGCGATTCGGGCGGCATGCGGTAGAAGGTGTTGTTGATCTCGACCGTCGGGAAGCGGCCGGCGTAATAGCGCAGCATCTGGTCTGCCGGCAGCTTTTCGGGATAGAAGTGGCCGACCCACTCCTTGTAGGAATAGCCGCTGGTTCCTGCTAGCATTTGCACGTTTTCCGGCTCCGCTCGGCACCCTCGCTCATCGCTCAAGAGGTGCAACACCGCCAGGTCAAGGAGGCATCCTGGCCGATCGACCGCCCAAGGACAAGAGCAAAAAGCCTGCCCCCGCGCCGACCGGTACTCCGCTGGGGGAGTACTCCGCCAAGCGGGTCTTCACGGCCACCCCCGAGCCGGGACCGGCCCTCACCGGAAAGGGAAGCGGCCCGCTCATGTTCGTGATCCAGCAGCATTCAGCCCGGGCGCTGCACTACGATCTGCGCCTCGAGTGCGACGGGGTCCTGAAATCATGGGCCGTCCCCAAGGGACCGTCGCTGGATCCTACCGAAAAACGCCTCGCCGTCCACGTCGAAGATCACCCTTATGACTACGCTTCCTTCGAAGGGGTCATTCCCCCGGGTCAATACGGGTCCGGAGAGGTGATTGTCTGGGATTGCGGCCTATATTCTCCCGACGAGGGGCAGAAGACCTGGTTCCACGACCGGCCGGAGGCGGAGAAGCAGGTGCGCGAAGGGATCGACCAGGGGAAGCTCAGCTTTCTGCTGCGCGGCGAGAAGGTGAAGGGATCGTTCGCCTTGGTGCGCACCAAGGAGGCGAAGAGCTGGCTGCTGATCAAGCACAAGGACCGCTTCGTCACCACGCGGGACGTCACCGCACAGAACCGCTCGGTCCTGTGCGGCGCGCCGGTGGAGGCGATGAAGGTCGTGCCGGCGCGGCGCATGCCGGCGGAGCGCCTCGTTCCCACGGGAGAGGTCGAGCCGATGCCGGCGAAGCTCGAGCCGATGCACGCCGAAATCGGCGAAGCGGCCTTCAATCGGCCCGACTGGATGTGGGAGCCGAAGCTGGACGGCTACCGCGTGCTCGCCTTCATCGACGGTAAGAAAGTCAGCCTGCGCTCCCGGCGCGGCCTGGAGCTGGTCCCCTGCTTCCCGGGCCTGGTGGAAGAGCTGGGCTCTCAGGCAGTGTCCGGGATGATCCTGGACGGCGAAATCGTGGCCTTCGACGCTGACGGCAGGCCTTCCTTCAACGCGCTGCAGAACCGGGTCCAGGTGAAATCGCCGCGCGACCTGGCGGCGGCCGAGCAGAGCGTGCCGGTGGTCTATTTCTGTTTCGACCTGCTGCATTTCGCCGGCATCGGACTGACCTCGCGCCCCTACCACGAGCGGCGGCGCTACCTGTCGCAATGCCTGCTCCCCACGCCGCGCGTGCAGCTGGTGCATGCCTCGGAGGACGGCGTGGCGCTGAGCGAGGCGGCGCAAGCCGCCGGCTTCGAGGGAGTAGTCGGCAAGCGCATCTCCAGCCGCTACCAGCCCGGCAAGCGCTCCGACCAGTGGCTCAAGGTCAAGCCGACCCAGAGCGTCGATTTCGTCATCGGCGGCTACACCCGGGGGAAGGGCTCGCGCGAGAGCCTGGGGGCGATCCTGGTCGGGACCTGGGAAAAAGGGAAGCTGCGATTCGCCTCGCATGTGGGCTCGGGCTTCGACGAGCGCTCGCTGGCGCAGATGAAAGAGAGGCTCGAGCCGCTGCGCCAGGACGACTGCCCGTTTGCCGAAGAGCCGGAGCTGACCAATCCGACAATCTGGGTGAAGCCCGAGCTGGTGGCCGAGGTGAAGTTCCACAGCTGGACCGAAGACGGCCACCTGCGCGCCCCGGTCTTCCTGAGGCTGCGCGACGATCTGTCGGCGCGCGACCTGCGCAAGGCCCGGCCGGCGCGCGCGACGGTGCCACCCGCCGCATCGGCCGCGCCTTCGGATGAAATCGGGGAGGTGGTGGCGCAGCTCGATGCCTCCCGCAAGGACTTTCCCCTGGCGGTGGGGCCGCATCGCATCCGGCTCACCAACCTGGACCGGGTCTACTGGCCGGCCAACGAGGCGCTGCACCAGCCCGCTCTGACCAAGCGCGACCTGCTGCGCTACCTGGCTCGGGTGTCGCCTTGCATCCTGCCGCACCTCAAGGACCGTCCCCTCACCATGATCCGCATGCCCGAGGGGATCCATGGTCAGCGCTTCTTCCAGAAGCACTGGGAGCAGGAACGGCCCCCCTTCGTCGAGACGATCACCGTCTTCTCGTCCCACAAAGAGGAGCAGCACGCCTACCTGCTGTGCAACAACTTCCCGACGCTGCTCTGGCTGGCGCAGTCGGGGACCCTGGAGTACCACGTCTGGCACTCGCGCGCCTGCCTGGGAGAAGACGCCGTCGTGCAGGGGACCGATTATGCCTCGTCGCTCGAGGCGCTGGAGGGATCGATCCTGGATTGCCCCGATTACCTGGTCTTCGATCTCGACCCCTACATCTATTCGGGCAAAGAGGCGCCGGGAGACGAGCCGGAGCTGAATAACGTCGCCTTCGAGAAGGGGAAGGAGGTCGCCTTCCACCTGCGCGAGCTGCTGCAGGGAATGTCGCTGGAGCCGGTGGTGAAGACCTCGGGCAAGACCGGGCTGCACGTCTTCGTGCCGATTCGCCGCTCCATCGGCTTCGACAAGGCCCGCGAGCTGTGCGAGATCGTCGGTCGGCACCTGATGCGGCGGCATCCGAAGGACATCACGATGGAATGGAGCGTGCCCCGGCGGACCGGCAAGATTTTCTTCGACTATAATATGAACGCCCGCGGCAAGACGCTGAACGTGGCCTACTCGCCGCGCGGCGCACCCGGAGCTCCCGTCTCCATGCCGCTGACCTGGGAGGAGCTGGCTATCGCGCACCCTCTCGATTTCCGGATCACCAACGTCGCCGAGCGCCTCGCCGCCAACGGGGACCGATGGAGCGACGTCCTGAACCGCAAACAGGATCTCGAGCGCCTGCTCAACCGCGCCACCTGAACAACCGGAGGGAAGCATGGCACCACGGTCAATCGCGTCCTTAACCGTATCCTTCGGGCTCGTGTCGATCCCGGTGAAGCTCTACTCCGCCACCGAGTCCAGCCACGCGATCTCCTTCAACCTGCTGCACAAGGGGTGTGGGTCGCGGCTCAAGCAGCAGTACTTCTGCGCCAAGGAGGAGGTGCCGGTCTCGCGGGACGAGATGGTCAAGGGGTACGAGTTCGCCAAGGACCAGTACGTCATGTTCACGCCGGAGGAGCTCAAGGCGATGGAGGAGGCGGGGACGCACAGCGCCGACATCACCGAGTTCGTGCCGATCGAATCGATCGATCCGGTCTACTTCGACAAGGCCTACTACCTCGCCCCCGACAAAGGAGGCGCCAAGCCCTACGCGCTGCTCACCCAGGCGCTGCGCGAGTCGAACCGCTGCGCCATCGGGCGCTGGGCGGCGCGCGGCAAGCAGTACATCATCATGATCCGCCCGGTCGAGGACGGATTGGTCATGCAGCAGCTCCTCTACGCCGGTGAGGTGCGATCCATCCGGGAGATCGAGATCCCGAAGACCGACGTCAAGGACGCGGAGCTCAAGCTCGCCAAGCTGCTGATCGAGCAGCAGGCCTCCGACAAGTTCGATCCCGCCCCCTACGTCGACGAGGTGCGCTCCCGCATCGAGACGGCGGTGCAGCAGAAAGTGGAGGGGCAGGAGATCACCATGGCCGAGGTCCCCGAGGGCGGCGGCCAGGTCATCGATCTGATGGAAGCGCTGCGCGCCAGCCTGGAGCGCAAGGCCCCCACCAAGGCGCAGGAGCCGGCCGAGGCAGCCGAAGGGCGCAAGCCCCCGAGACGCGCCCGGGAGGCGGCGGGAGCTGCCACGAAAAAGAGCGCCAAAAAATAGGGCGACGCCGTGAACGGCTACAGCGTCCGCGAAGTCGAGAAGCTGGTCCACATGCCGCGCAGCGCCATCCGGGCGCTGGTCGAGGCGGGGTTCGTCTCCCCGGCGCGCGGACCGCGCAACGCCTGGAGATTCTCCTTCCAGGACCTGATCGTGCTGCGGACCGCGCAGGCTCTCGCGGCGGCCAAGGTGCCGCGCAAGCGGATCACCCGCTCGGTCCGGGAGCTCCGCCGCCACCTTCCCGAATCGATGCCGCTCTCGGGCCTCAGCATCGCGGCCCTATCCGACAGCGTCGTGGTGAAGGAGGGCTCGCGCAGCTGGCAGGCCGAGTCGGGACAATACCTGCTGGCCTTCGAAGGCAATCCCGCCGACGGCTCGCTGAGCATTCTGGAGCGGCCCGACGTCCCGGCCGCCGCCGGCGCCGAGGACTGGTACGAGCACGGCGCCGCCCTCGAGTCCCAGGATCGGGAGCGCGCCCGCGAGGCTTACGAGCAGGCGATAGCGGCCGACCCGGGCCACGTCGAGGCACGCATCAACCTCGGGTGCCTGCTCCATGAGATGGGGCGGCTCGAGCAGGCCGAGAGCGTCTACCGCGCGGCGCTGCGCGCCGGCGGGAGCGACCCGGTGCTCCTGTACAACCTGGGGGTCCTGCTGGATGACCTGGGCCGCAAGCGCGAGGCGCTGGAATCGTACGAAGCGGCGCTGCGCACCGACCCCGGGTTTGCCGACTGTCACTACAACCTGGCCCTGCTGTGCGAAGGGCTCGGAAAGCCCAAAGACGCCATCCGTCACATGGCCGAATACCGCAAGCTCACCGCGACGAACCGCCCGTAAGGGCCGGCCCGGTACCGTAAGCAATCTTCGCTCGCGACCCGAATCCTGCAGGAAAGCCACGCCGCTGCCCGGAGGCTCAGGCGGTAGGTGACATGGATGGTGGCGCGTATCGAGTTTTGCCCCGGCCCGGGAAGCGCCAGCAGCGACAATATAGGAAGCTTGCCCCGCCTTGCGATCCTCCACAAATGGTGGGAGACGGAAGGTTTCACCCCTGCGTGCAGTGTCCAATCGTGACTCGGCACGGTCTCGAGGGCGGGAGCGCCGTCTTTCTGCGGGCGATACTGGACTTGGGTGACTTGCGGCACTAAGTTGAGGGCCGGAGGTGCAAATGACCACGAAGACCGGCAGGACGAAGCGAACGACCCGCACGACGACTGGGACGCGCACGACCGGAACGACGAAGTCGATCAGGAAGATGCAGACCCGGATGAAGAAGGTGCGCCGGCAGGCGACGGCCGCGAAGCGCAAGCACGCAAAGCTGGTGGCTGCCTATCGCAAGCTGCAGAGAAAGGTCCGCGCCGCATAGCTCGGTTCGTCAAGCAACACAAAGGCCGGCCTCGGGGGGGATTCCGAGGGCGGCCTTCGTATTTATTGCTCTAGTTTCAATGACTCCAGACCGTCGCCTTGCGTGCCCACTCGCTGCGGGGATACCGGCGCTTCAGGGCCTTGGCCGCCATCGCCAGATACTTGGCGTCGTTGCTCTTCTTGTAGGCGGCCACCCCCTCCCAGTAGCAGGCCTCCGGCCCGGCTCCCGCTTTGGGGAAGCTCTCCGCCACGGTATGCAGCGTCTCTTCCGCCTTGGCGTACTCCTCCTTCTGGAACTGCAGCTTTCCCACACCCAGGTTGAGCTGCGCGAGGAAGTCCTCGGCCGGCAGGAACCCCTCGATCCGGTGGCGCTCCACGCCGTCGGAATCGAGGACCAGCTGGGTAGGAGTCCAGTGTGCGTTGAAGCGGTCGAAGACAGGCTTCTGCTCTTTGATGTGCACTTTGATGGGCACGAACTGCGTGGAAACTGCATCGACGACGCGGGAATCGGGGTAGACCTCGGCTTCCAGCCGAGCGCACCCTCCTCACATCGGGGCGGCGCTGAAGTCGAGCAGCACAGGCTTTCCCGAGCGCTTCGCTTCCTGCAGCCCTTCCTCCACATCTTTCAGCCATTGAATCTCAGCCATGGCACTCTCCTTTGATACGTCCCAACGGCCTGCTGTGAGACGATGACACGCAGCACATAAGGCTCTGCAGCAAGTCTAGCCAATGGGAACCGACCGGACGAGTCGAAAACCACGAACCCGGTCATTCGGCCGACTTCTTGGGTCTCTGCCTTTACCATGAATTACGTAGGGGAAGCGTATCGGACGTCAGGCGCGGCTCAGTACAGCGGCTCGAACCAGCTGGAGAAGGTCTCGAAGAAGCGCGCGGTGAAGCCGCGATGCTTCCAGGCGTCGAAGGTGATCTCGTGGCAGACCTTCAGGTCGCGCTGGAACATCGCCTCGACCGAGGCGGCGAAGCGGCGGTCGTAGAGCGAA
The DNA here is from genome assembly GCA_035764505.1 of Candidatus Polarisedimenticolia bacterium. Classification (NCBI taxonomy): domain Bacteria; kingdom Pseudomonadati; phylum Acidobacteriota; class Candidatus Polarisedimenticolia; species Candidatus Polarisedimenticolia bacterium. Next base: position 50,180 of record DASTZC010000130.1, on the reverse strand, counting down.
ACGCCATCTTCTGCGTTCTTGGACATGGAGCGGGCATCCAGGTTGATCGATCCGATGGTCGAGAAGAGGCTGTCCACGACCAGGGTCTTGGAATGGATCATCGTCGGCTGATACTCGAAGATGCGAACTCCCCCCTGCAGCAGCTCGCCGTAATCGTGCCGCGAGGCCATCCGGACCGGGGGAACGTCGGTGTTGGGCCCGGGGACCATCACCTTGACCTCGACGCCGCGCCGTGCCGCCGCGATGAGCGCAGCGCGGATCTGGTCGTCGGGAAGGAAATAGGAGTTCTGGATGTGGATGCTCTTGCGGGAGGACTCGATCGCCATGAAGTAGAGCATCTTCGGGAGCGACGAGGCATCGCCTTTGGAAGCCTTCATGGCGTGGGCCGTCATGGCGCCGGCTGGCTCGAGCTTCGGATAGAAGCGCTCCCCGGCCAGGATCTCACCGGTGGTGTAGGTCCAGTCTTCCCCGAAGATCGCCTGCATCTGGGAAACTACCGGGCCGGTGATGCGGGCGGTGCTGTCGTGCCATTCCGCCTTGTTCCGGGCTTTTCCCATCCAGCGCCGGTCGATGCAGAAGCCGCCCGCATAGCCGATCCTCCCGTCGACCACCAGCAGCTTGCGGTGGGTGCGGCGCCCGTAATAAGCGTGGCTCCGCGCCGGCCGGTAGTCCTTGCAGATGACACCTGCCGCGAGCAGCTCGTCGCGCAGCTTGCCCAGCTTGCTTCCCTGGGCGTCGGGCATCAGCCGGACCTGCACCCCGCGCCGGCTCGCCGCCATCAGCGCATCGGCGAACAGCCTGCCGGCCTCATCGTCCATGTAGATGTAAGTCTCCAGATTGACGGTGGAGCGCGCCTCGGCGATGTCCCGCAGCATGGCCGGGAAGACGCCGTCGCCGTTCTCCAGGAGCTGCGCGTCGTTTCCCTGCACCATGGTGCCGCCGAAGTTGTCCAGGGATCGCAGGAACGCCGCGTCTTCGACTGCCATGGGGGCACTCAGCGCGTAGGTGCTGCGCTGTTCGGGATGGAGTGTCGAGCAGCCGCCGAGAAACAGGGCCGCGACGAGGCACATGAGGGCCGCGAGCCGGCAAGTCATCCCGGAAAGCTAAGCACACAAGGTGCCGAAAGTCACACTGGGAGCCACAAAAAGGCACGCACGGCGGTGGTCGCCGCATCTCTCCGGTGCTAGGGTGCTCCAGGAAGAACCCAACATTTTCGGGAGGTGTTCGATGAAGAAGGCAGTACTTCTCGCGCTTCTGTTGCTCCCGGCGCTCGGCCTGGTGGCCTGGGGCGGCGACGACAATAGCCAGGGCGACAACGACAATCACCGGCTTCCGGCGATCCTCGCCTTCGACACGATGTACGGTGTGGAAGGGCCGCTGCTCGGTTCGGCCAACGCGATCCGCGGCGTCGTCGGTGACGAGGCGCCGTGGGAAATCGCGCATTTCATCCGGGGCAGGCTCGACACCAGCGGCCGGCTCAAGATCGCGGTCAGGGGCCTGGTTTTCGCAGACGATCCGCTGTCGCCTCCGGATTTCATCGGCAAGAACGACGAGCCGACCTTCCGGGCGGTGGTGAGCTGCCTGACCGAGAGCCCACAGGAAACCATCGTGGTCGCCAACGTCACGACCGATCCCTTTCCGGCCAGCCTTCAGGGAGACTCCTTCATCCAGCAGAAGCTCGATCTGCCGAACCCATGCATCGCCCCCATCATCTTCGTGATCGCCGGATCCGAGGACAAGTGGTTCGCGGTGACCGGGTTCGAGGCGGAAGAAGGGGGAGAGGAATCGGCGCACCATCATCGCTGATTTTGGGACAAGCAAACGGTGCAGCGTTCCGGCAGGCCCCGGGAGAGCATGCGCCGGGCAACTTTGGCGGCCTTCATGGCCGCGGGGTGTCTGGCTGCGCTGATTTCCTTACCGCAAACGGCAGGCGCCGGCCATCGCGAAAAGAGCGAGGCCGGCGTCCCGCCCTCCGGCCGGATCGAGTTCACCAGCTCCACCCTGCCTCTCATCGTCATCGACACCGAAGGCCGTGCCATCCATGACAAGTCGCGCATCGACGCGCGCATGAAGGTGATCGGCGAGACGGGGCACGAGCGCAACGATCTGAAGACGAGCCCCCCCACCTACACGGGCCACATCGGCATCGAAATCCGCGGCCAGAGCAGCCAGGACTGTCCCAAGAAGCAATACGCATTCGAGACCCGCATCGGCCCCAACGGCTCGTCGCGCGAGGTTCCGCTCCTGGGGATGCCGGCCGCCGCGGAATGGATCCTGCAGGGTCCCTGCTTCGACCGCAGCCTCCTGCGCAACCTCCTCGCCTATCAGCTGAGCAACAAGATGGGGCGCTACGCCGTGCGTGCGCGGCTGGTAGAGGCCTTCATCCGCGAGCGCGGGACCGAGAATCCCGCGGACCACTATCGCGGGGTCTACGTGCTGATGGAGAGGATCGCGCGCGGCCCCGAGCGGGTGAACGTCGCGGCGGCGAGCGACCGCGACCCGAGCGGCGGCTACATCCTGAAGATCGACAAGGGAGAGGGTCCCCATGTCATCACCGCGCACGGAACGAAGATCCTCTTCGTGGATCCGGAGAAGCCCAGCCCGGCACAGAAGCGCTACGTGCGCGACTATTTCGACGAGTTCGAGTCGGCCCTGGAAGAAGGCGGCTCCGACCCTGAAAAAGGCTACCCCCACAGCATCGACGTCGACTCCTTCATCGATTACTTCCTCCTGAACGAGCTCATGAAGAATGTCGACGCCTTCCGGATCAGCACCTACATGCACAAGGAGCGGGGCGGCAAGCTGGAGATGGGGCCGGTGTGGGATTTCGACCGCTCTTCGGGGAACATCGACTCGATGGGCGGGAACCGCCCCGATGGCTGGTACTTCACGGAGAAGATCTCGGGGTTCACCGTCCCCTTCTGGTGGAGGCGGCTGGTCCAGGAAGAGGCCTTCCGGAAGCGCCTGTCGCAGCGCTGGAAGACGCTGCGCCAGGACACCCTGAGCGATGCTTCCATCACCGGCATCATCGATGCCGACCTCTCCCGGCTGAAGGACGCGGCGGAGAGGAATTTCGCGGTCTGGCCCTTCCTGGGCTCGACGCAGCCGCCCTTCAACCGCGACCCGAAGCCGAGCGCCGATTACGCCGGAGAAATCCGGGAGCTGAAAGACTTCCTCAAGGCGCGCGCCGCCTGGATGGACGATCACGTCGACACCCTGGGCGCGGCGGGCGCCTCGCCTGCCAACCGGGCGCAATTTCATCCATAAAGAGCACTGCTGAATGCAGGCGCCGACGGCCGGCATCCTATATGCTAGGCCCCGGTTCCGGCGGATCCAGTCGGGAGGAGAAATGAGCGAGGACAAGCGGACCGCCGCGATCAGCGGCGCGGCCCAGGGGATCGGTCGGAAGACGGCCGAGCTGTTGGCCAGCCGCGGCTATCGCGTGGCCCTCAACGACCTGCGCATGCCCGAGGAGACGCTCGGCGCGATCCGCGCCGGGGGCGGCGAGGCAATGGCCCACGTCGGGGACGTGACCGACGAAGCGTTGGCCGAGAAGTTCGCGCGGGCCGTCCTCGACACCTGGGGAAGGGCCGACGTGCTGGTCAACAATGCCGGGATCAGCCTGATCGCTGCGGCCGAAGCCACCTCGGCAATGGACTACCGCCGCGTGCTGGAGGTGAACCTGGTCGCGCCTTTCCTGCTGGCGAGGGCCTTCGGCTCGAAGATGCTCGCCGCTGGGAAGGGCTGCATCGTCAACGTCGCCTCGGTGGCCGGCTTGCTCGGCATCGCCGATCGGGCAGCTTACAACGCGTCGAAGCATGGCCTGATCGGGCTGACGCGGACCCTGGCGGCGGAATGGGGAGATCGCGGGGTGCGCGTGAATGCGGTCTGTCCCGGCTGGGTGAAGACCGAGATGGACGCCGCCGATCAGGTGGGCGGACAGTACAACGACGCCGACATCATCGGCAGGGTGCCGATGGGCCGGTTCGCGGCTCCCGACGATGTCGCCCGGGCGATCGCCTTCCTGGCGGACGACGGGGAGAGCGGCTTCGTCAACGGCTGCACCTTGACGGTGGACGGCGGCTGGACCGCCGACGGCGGCTGGCAGTCGCTGCGCGGCCGCCACCGGTAGAGTTCCCCTCCGGCCTTCCCGCATCGTTCCGGAACTCCCGCACGCCGGCCCCGCGGCGAAACTCTAAGCACCCCTTTCTCGCCTCCGACCCTTCGCCGATGTAGCATCCCGAGAAAGCCCAAGGCGCCCAAAAGCGCAGCCGGCGGACGCCGCCGGACCAATCAGAACGTACACCACCATCGACGGAGGATTCCTTCAATGCGCGCCGACAGAAAAGGCAGCATCATCGGGAGCAAGGGACGGGTCCGCGAGGAAGATCTGGGAAAGCGCCACAGCGCGGTCACCAAGATCGACCGGGCGCGGCCGATCGATCATCAGAAGGCGCGCGAGTTCCAGGCCTTCGGCCAGATGACCCACAGGCCGATCGCCCTGTCTGAGAATGTCGCCCGCGAGAGCGTGGAGAACCTCAACCAGGTCCTTGCCGATACGATGACGCTGCGCGATCTGTACAAGAAGCACCACTGGCAGGCCGCCGGTCCCACCTTCAACCAGGTCCATCTGCTGTTCGATCAGCACTACGAGGAGCAGTCGCTGCTGGTCGACATGATCGCGGAGCGCATCCAGATGCTCGGCGGCGTGACCCTGGCCATGGCGGCCGACGTGGCGGAGACCACCCTGATCCCGCGGCCCCCGAAAGGGCGCGAGGAGCTGCCGGTGCAGGTCTCCCGGCTGCTGCACGCGCACGAGATCATCCTCCAGGAGGCGCGCGCCATGGCCCGCCGGGCGGACGACAGAGGGGACGACGGGACGAACGATCTGCTGATCTCGAACGTCATCCGCGACAACGAGAAGCAGGTCTGGTTCCTGTCGGAGCATGTCGTCGATCTCCCGATGGTCAAGGCCGGGGCGGAAGGCGCCGATGAGCCACGGGGGCGCGAGGGAAGCCGATGAACCGGTCCGCCTACCTGATCGTCGGCGGAGGGATGACCGGCGACGCGGCCGTGGGCGGCATTCGCGAGGTGGATCGCGACGGCCCGATCGCGGTGATCGGCTCGGAGCCTCATCCGCCCTACGATCGACCGCCGCTCTCCAAGGGGCTCTGGAAGGACAAGCAGGAGGAGGCCATCTGGCGCAAGAGCGACGCGTCCGGGGTGAGGTGGCACCGCGGCAGGACCGTCCGCCGGCTGGATCCTCGGAACCATCGCGTCACGGACGATCAGGGGCAGGAGCACGCCTACGACAAGCTTCTGCTGGCCACCGGGGCCACACCGCGCCGGCTCGATTTCGGCGGCGAGCAGGTCGTCTACTTCCGAACGCTGGACGATTACCGGCGCCTCCGCACGATGGCCGCACATAAGCGGCGCTTCGCCGTCATCGGCGGAGGTTTCATCGGCTCCGAGATCGCGGCGGCGCTGGCCATGAACGGCCGCGAGGTGACCCTCATCTTTCCTGACCAAGGGATCGGCGGGCGCATCTTTCCTCCGGCGCTTGCGGAGTTCCTCAACGGCTACTATCGCGACAAGGGGGTCGAGGTGCTCCCTGGCAGCTCCGTCGTCGGCATGGAGAACCGCGGCGCGTCGGCGCTGCTCCGGGTGCGCACCCCCGAGGGAAACGAGCGGCAGGTCGAGACCGACGGCGTGGTGGCCGGGATCGGCATCAGCCCCAACGTGGAGCTGGCCCACGGTGCGGGGCTCGAGACGCAGAACGGCATCCGTGTCGATGCATCGCTGCGTGCCGGCCATCCCGACATCTTCGCGGCGGGGGACGTCGCCACGGTGCGCAACCCGATTTTGGAGCGCTGGGTGCGGGTGGAGCATGAGGACAATGCGAACACCATGGGACGCATGGCGGGCCGGGCCATGGCAGGCGAAGCGCTGTCCTTCGACCATCTCTCGTTCTTCTATTCGGATCTCTTCGATCTGGGATACGAGGCGGTCGGCGAGCTCGACGCACGCGCCGAGCTGGTGGCTGACTGGAAGGATCCGTATCGCGAAGGGGTGGTCTACTACCTGCAGGACGGCCGCGTCCGAGGCGTGCTCCTGTGGAACGTGTGGGAACAGGTCGACAAAGCCCGCCAGCTGATCGCCGAGCCGGGGCCGTTCCAGCCGGAGGATCTCAAAGGCCGCCTAGGGTCCTGAGTACGCCCAGGCGAAATCTCCACGACAAAGAATTTGCGTTAGGCGGGCCGAATCGGCGTATAGTACCCCCAAGTTTTCTTCCGCAATCACAGCTAACGGTCGCCTGTCTCCAAGGTCGGGGGAGGCATGGGAAGATCGACGTTTCGGCCGCGGACCTCCGGCGTCCGCCCGGCCGTCAGGCTCGCGTGCGCTGCCGGACTCTTTCTCGCCCTGGGTGTCCCCGGGCGCATCCAGGGGAATCCATCCCGCCAATCTTCCTTGAGCTTCGATCAGCGCGTCGCAGCGCGCCGCCGAATCGAAGAAGTCCTCTGGCGCCACCGAATCTGGCCCGTGGGCAACCAGGGTCCCAAGCCCCCGCTCGAAGCGGTGCTGGATGATCGGGTATTGAGGGAAACCGTCCGCGACGCCCTGCGCAAATCAACTGCCCTCGAATTCCTCTTCAATCGTCCCATTACTTCCAGACAGCTCCAGGCTGAGCTCGACCGCATGGTCCGGCAGAGCGAAGACTCGCAGACGCTGGCCGAGATGCTCGCGGCGCTCGACAACGACCCGTTGCTGGCCGCCGAGGTCCTGGCGCGGCCGCTCCTGGCCGACCGGTTCCTGCGCGCCGCCTACTCGGATGACGAGCGGTTCCACGGAGAGACACGCCGGCGTGCCCGTTCGGTGCTCACCAGCCATCCCGATTCTCAAACGCTTCGCCGTCTCGCCGATCGATACGAGGAGAGAACTCTCATTCTGGAATTGTCCCCCGCCGCATCGACACGGGGTCTCGGTTCGGGTACCCGGGTTCTCGACCCGCCCGACTGGAACGAGGCGGTTCGTCGGCTCGCCGTCCGATTGCCGCCGGAAAGCGTGAGCCCTGATGCATCCCGGAGCGATTGCGGGATCGACGCGATCCTGGCCGCGCTGCCCCCCGGCCGTGCCGGCCGCCTCGAGGAGAACGAGGACGGCCTCTCTGTCGTCATCCTGCTGGAGAAGCTTCCAGGGCTCGTCCGGTTCGGAGTCGCCTCCTGGCCGAAAGTGCCCTTCGACACCTGGTGGACTGAGGCACAGCCCGGCATGTCGGATGCACTGCAGGTCGACGCCGGACCTTACGTCGTGCCCGATTCGGCTCCTTCACCCTCCTGCACCAATGATTCGTGGGTGGCCACGGGTGGGACGCCGCCTTCGCCGCGGCGCTATTTCACCATGATCTGGACCGGAGCCGAGATGATCGCCTGGGGTGGCGACAATTTCGGCGGCGTCAACACCGGCGGTCGATACGACCCTGCGACCGCCTCCTGGTCCCCGACCACGACGGTGGGAGCACCCAACCCCCGTTCCGATCACACCGCCGTCTGGACCGGCACCCACATGATCATATGGGGAGGAACCGAAACTCCTGCCGGGACGACGGGAAGCCGCTACAACCCGGCGAGCGGCACCTGGAGCCCGATCAGCACCCTCAACCAGGCAACCGGTCGCGGCGGTCACACGGCCGTCTGGACCGGCTCCCGGATGCTCGTCTGGGGAGGCGTCGGGGCGATAGGGATCCCGGTGGCGACGGGAGGGCGATACGACCCGTCCGCCGACACCTGGTCCGCCATGAACCCGGCGCCTCTCGCCGGCCGCTGGCTGCATTCCTCGGTATGGACTGGCACGGAGATGATCGTCACAGGGGGCCGCGACGCACCGGGTCCGGCCCTGCCGTTCTACGACGGCGGTATCTACAACCCGGCAACGGATTCATGGGCGCTGTTGTACCTGCCGATCGAGGCGCGTCGCAGCCACACGGCCGTCTGGGACGGCAGCTCGATGATCGTGTGGGGCGGTGACAACAACCACGGAATCGCCTACGGCAACGGGGCCCGCTGGTTTCCGGCCAGCGGCAGCTGGACGCTGGTCTCGACGGCGGGGCAGCCAACGCGCACCAACCACACCGCGGTCTGGACCGGCGACGAGATGATCGTGTGGAGCGGCTGGCCGGGAGTCCCGAACGCGACCAACAACACGGGAGCGCGGTATCGCCCCGATATCGACGCCTGGGTCGGCACGGCCACCAGCGGCGCGCCATTCGCCCGCACGGATCACCAAGCGGTCTGGGCGGGCACCCGGATGATTGTCTGGGGGGGACAGACCGGCGGGGGAGGGATCCTCGACACGGGGGGCGTCTACTGCGCCTGCCGAAGCTGGAGCCTGGACGGAGACGGGGATGGACACGGCAATTTGAGCGGGACCCCGACGACGACCTGCGACGGGACGCGTCCCACCGGGCTCTATGCGCAGGGGGACTGCAACGACGCCAATCCTGCCATCCATCCCGGCGCCTACGACGGCGACTGCAACAACGTCGACGAAGACTGCGATCTGGTTGCGGATGACGATTACGTCGCGCCCGTCCATTCCTGTGGAGTCGGGGTCTGCGCCCGGACCGGCCCCATCGTCTGTGTCAGCGGGCAGCTCCAGGACCAGTGCGCGCCGGGTCCGCAGGAGGAGTCTCTCGACATCACCTGCGACGCGCGCGACGGCGACTGCGATGGTCCGGTCGATGAGGATTACCTCCCGGTCCCGGACAGTTGGACCGCCACACCCGCTTCGCCGGAGGCCGTATCGGGGCTTGGCGCCGTCTGGAGCGGATCGGAGCTGCTCGTCTGGAGCGGCAGCCAGAATGGCAACCTGCTGGATTTCGGACAGCGTTATTCTCCCGCGACCAATTCGTGGGAGGTCTTCTACGATCCGCTTGGACTGGAGCCGCGGCAGGGACATACGGTGGTATGGACCGGCGACTCGATGATGATCTGGGGCGGTGAAGACGGGTTCCAGTATTTCGCGGACGGCGACGAGTTTCATCCCGCGTCGGAAGCGTGGAACATGGTGGACGACTTCTCGGCGCCCCAGCCGCGCAGCGGCCATACGGCAGTCTGGACGGGGAACACAATGATCGTCTGGGGCGGCAGGAACGATGAAAGTTTCCTGCGCGACGGCGGCGTCTATGAGCCTTCGTCGCCCTTCTGGTCAGCCACCGGCCTGACGGGGGCTCCGACGGCGCGCACCGGCCACACGGCGGTCTGGACCGGAAACCGCATGGTCGTCTGGGGAGGTTTGGGGGGCACGCCGGTCTCGCCCTTGCCTCTGGCGACCGGATCGCGCTACAACCCCGCGACCGGCAGCTGGTCCGCGACTTCGACCACCGGAGCGCCCTCGGCCCGCTCGGGCCACACCGCCGTCTGGACCGGCACGCAGATGATCATCTGGGGGGGAACAGGATCCTCAGGGCTGCTGGCCACTGGAGCGCGCTACGATCCGACCGCCAATACCTGGAGCGCGCTTCCGACCATCGGCGCGCCTGCCGCGCGCTCGGGACACACGGCCGTCTGGACCGGGAGCCAGATGATCGTATGGGGAGGCGTGGGCGCCTCCGGCCGACTCGCCGATGGCAAGATCTACGACCTGTCAGCCAACGCCTGGTTCGATCTGAGCGGCATCGCGGCGCCGGCGGCGCGCGGCAGCGCTTCGGCGGTCTGGACGGGAAGCGACATGATCGTGTGGGGAGGAGAAAATGGTGCCGCTCTTGCCAGCGGCGGCCGCTACCGCCTGCAGACGATTTGCGGGCTCGGCCCTTGCCAGGCCGTCGGCCAGTCGACTTGTTCCGGAGGAGTGCTGGGCTTCGCCTGCATCCCCGGTCCCTCGTCGCCCGAGGTCTGCGACGGGGTCGACAACGACTGCGACGATATCGTGGACGATAATGTTCCGGTTCCGGGCGGCGGATTGTCGATGGGCGCGAGCTGGGATCCGTCCGTTGGATTCGGGCTCTCCTGGACGCCGATCCCGAACGCCACCTCGTACGACATGGTCGTTGGCTCCGTTGCGACGCTGCACGCCACCGGCGGCGACTTCAGCATCTCCACCTCCGGCTGTGTCCTGAACGATTACGCCTCCACCTCGGTGAGCTTCGGACTCATCGGCGACGGCTACTGGTTCCTCATCCGGGGCGTCAACGCCTGCTCGGGGAACGGGACCTATGACGGCCCCGGCGCCTCTCAGGTCGGCGCCCGCGACCCCGAAATCGTCCCCGATTGTCCCTGAGGCCGCTGGCACGACGACATGAGTTCATCTTCCCATCCGAAACTTTCATGAGTGATTCCGACGATCGGCCCGGCGGACCGGGAAACTACCGGCCGTTCCCGGCAAGGCTCTCCTTCATCCAGCGCAAGAGAAGAGGAAACGGGTCGTTCTGGTGTCGGACCTGCCCGGGCACGGCACCGTGGCCTGATCGATCTGCCAAACGTTCCCTGGGCGGTGTGAGTTGATCCGCGTCGATTTCCAATTCTTTTTCCAGAGCTTTTCCATGCCGCCCCCTGGGCCGCGGTCCGGGTGCAGTGTAATCTCGGAATGGTTCGTTTCGAAGCGTCCCGGGGCCCGCGCGCCAGCGCGCTGATACACCTCTTTGCCCATGGGGTTCCAATGGTAATCAAAGACTCGCCGACCGTCGCGAGAGCGGCTCGGCTTACCGTTGCCGTTCTATTGTTATTCCTTGCCGGCGGGCTCTTGGCGGTAGGCGAAGCGCAGGCCGCGTCCAAGCGCTCCCCCAAGTCGCGCATCAAGAAGATTGTCGTGGTCATGATGGAGAACCGCAGCTTTGACCACCTGCTGGGATGGCACCCGACCGCCGATGGGATGCAGGAGGGGCTCTCCTACCCCGACGATGGCGGCAATCTCCAACCGACTCACCATCTTGAGGACTTCCAGGGTTGCGGGCACCCCGATCCGGACCACAGCTACGCGGGCGGGCGGGAGAACGTCGCCGAAGGGGCCATGAACGGCTTTCTGAAGACGGATGAGAATGACGATTACGCGATCGGCTATTACCTCGAGAACGACAAGCCCTTCCTCTCGGCCCTGGCGCGCAACTTCACCACGCTCGATCGGTTCTTTTCCTCGATCCTGGGCCCGACCTATCCGAACCGAATCTTTCTTCACGCCGCCCAGACCGACCGGTTGGAGAACACCCCGGAGCGGAGCACGCTGCCCACCATCTGGGATCGGCTGGCCGAGAAGGGTGTGTCGGCGGGCTACTACTACACCGACTTCTCCTTCCTGATCTTCTGGGGGGACAAGTACGCCTCCATCAGCCGTCCCTACGAGCGGTTCCTGACCGACGCCGCGGCCGGCAAGCTGCCTCAGGTCTCTTTCGTGGACCCGCGGTTCCTGGGCTATGAGCTGGGGATTGGCGGGAGTGACCATCCGAAGGGGGACATCCGGGAGGGGGACGCCTTTTTGTCCCGCACGTTCCACGCCCTTGCCGAGGGTCCCGACTGGCCGAACACCATCTTCATCGTCACCTATGACGAGTGGGGAGGCTTCTTCGACCACGTGAAGCCGCCGCGCGCCGCGGCGCCCAACGACGTGGATCAGGACGTGGTGAACGGCAAGGCCCTTCTGGGGCTGCGCGTCCCCACGATCATCGCCTCGCCGTTCACCAAAGGGGATCCGAGCAACCCGCGGGTGGTCTCCGCGGTCTTCGACCACACCTCGATTCTGAAGCTGATCGAATGGCGCTGGGGACTCACCCCTTTGACGGCGCGGGACGCCTCGAGCGACGTGGGCAACCTGCTCGACGCGCTGGATGGCGAGCACTACGATACGACGGTGCCGGAGCTTCCGAAACCCGATTCCCCGCCGCTGCACCTGTGCAACTGATGTCTTGAGCCGACCGCCCGGCGGCGCGGCGCCGCCGGGCCGTCCCGGCGTCAGCGGCTCACATCGAGACGATCGATTTGAACCCGCCCCAGAACATCCGCTTGGAGTCGAAGGGCATCGCCTTGGGGTCCATCATGTCGTTCAGGCGGGGGTCCTTCATGACTTTCGCATTGATGCGGTCGCGGGCGGCGCGCGACTTGTAGACGATGTAGGCGAACACCACCGTCTCGCTGGGCTTGAGCTTCACGCTGCGCGGGAAGGAGGTCCACTTGCCACGCTTCACGTCGTCCGCGACTCCTTCGAGGTATTCCAGCGCGCCGTGGTCGCGCCACACCTTGCCAGCCTTCTGCGCCATGCGGCGGTAAGCCGCCAGCTTCTTCTTCGGAACCGGGACCACATACCCATCGACGTATCGAGCCATGGGAGTCCTCCATCTTGGTTGGATTCGACGGGGGCATTGTATGCGGTGCGAAGCGGGCTGGCCACCGGGGACCCGGCACGTGAGGTTGGCGGGCGGAGGGAGGCTTCGGGTACGATAACCCGAACCCTTGGAAAGCTCATGGCCTATCTCGACAAGAGCCTCGAAGCTCGTCTCCTGCTTGGTGACGTCGAAGCGCTGGACGTCGTGAGCCGGTGGATTGCGCACGTCCTGACGCTGCCCCGCTTCTGGCGGCTGAATCAGGAGTGGAGGGATCTCCACCAGGAGGCGATGGCCTGCCTGATCGAGAGCCTGCGAGAGGGCCGCTTCGACGCTTTGCGCGACCTGCGGGTCTACGTGAAAGGGATTGCGCACCATGTCGCGCTGCAGAGGCTGCGGGAGATCCGCGGAGAGAGGGGACGCGCAGTGCAGGGGGATGAATTGAATCCTGGTGCCGACTCCGAAGGCCTGGTGATGACGCAGCAGCTGGTGCGCCGCGTGCTGGACCTGGCGTCGGAGGAGTGCCGGGAGCTCATCGCTTCTTATTTTCTGGAACAGCAGAGCTACGAGGAGATTGCCGGCGGGCTGGAAGTGCCCGTCGGAACGATCAAGTCGCGTCTGTTCCGCTGCCTGGAGAGCGCTTACTGGGCCGCCGCGGGAACGCGCGTCGCCAGACGCCAACTGGTCAAGAAAGCGTGAACAGAATGCCGGCTCGGCACAAGAATAAGGTCAGGGGGAAGCGCCGATGACTCACGAGGAGGCGCAGGAGCTGATTCCCGCGTTCGCTGCCTCGAAGCTGCAGGGGTCCACCCTCGACGGGCTGCGGGCCCATCTGAGCGCCTGTGGAGAGTGCGCCGAGCTGGCCTCGGGCATCGCCGGGATCGTGGGGACCCTTCAAGAAGGGGGCCTGGCGCTGTTGGATGCTCATCCGAGCGAAAAGGAGCTGCGGGCCTATTTCGAGGGAGCCTCAACTCTCGCGGAGAGCGGGCAGATCGAGAAGCATCTGCGCACCTGCGCTTCCTGCAGCCTGGAAGTGTCGACCAAGACCCGCGGCGACGTCGTGCTTCGCGACCGACGGCCTGGGAGCCGGACAACTGCTTCTGCCTGGCAGCTCGGCGCCGCGGCGGCCGCCATCCTGGGGGCGGGGATCCTCATCGGCGTCATGGTCAAAGCCGGAGTATCCCGGCCCTCCGGAACCGATGTTGTACCCGCCGGCCCGACTTCCTGGAGCGGCCCGGTGGATCTGCATGTCCTGCCGCCGCCGCAGCGAGGCGAGACGATCCCGCGTTTCATTCTCAAGAAGGGCCAGCCCGGCACGATCCTGCACCTGCCGCGGGTCATCCCGCGCGGAGGTAGCCCTTCGGATCGGTTCCGTCTCCTGCTGCGCAGCGGAGATGGAGCCGTCAAGTTCGACCAAGTTTATCCGCGGCCGGAAATTGAGCGGGCGTTCGACGCCTGGGGCGTGATGCCGCTCTTCATGCCGGCATCGAGCCTCCCCTCGGGCCGGTACGAATTGACGGTACAGCGGGACGATCCGTCGGCCGAGAAGATCGCATCCATTCCCTTCGAGGTAACCCGCGAGGAATAGTGCATGGACACCACGAGGCAGCGCTGCGCCGCCAAGACAATTCTGGGCGTTCTGACGCTGCTGATCGGAGCGTGTCGCGCCCAGCCCCCTTCCGTGAAACCCACTCTTTCCCTCATCGAAGAGAAGGTCAAGAGACAAGAGGATTTTCAGGGGGCCGCCCGCATGGCGCGGGACGTCCTGCGCCGCCTGGATGCATCGGGCCAGGGGGACAGCCTCGACGCCGCCGACGCCATCGACCTCCTGCGGCGCGCATCGTGGGGGGTCAACCAGTGCGGTGATCCCGATGCCTTGAGCCTCTGCCGTCGGGCCATGGCAATCCGAGAAAAGCACCAGCGCGTCGACGACATGGGCTACGTATGGAGTCTCAGCAACTATGCCAATTGCCTGGGTCCAGGCGGCAATGACTTCCGCGCTGCCAAGCCCTACTACGAGCGTGCCGTCGCAATCGCTGAGAAGGTGCTCGAGCCCATGGATCCCAGTCTGGGGCGAAGGCTGAGCAATCTCGCCGCGGTCGATAGCGAGCTGGGGGAGTACGGCGCGGCGCGGCCGTTGTTCGAAAGAGCCCTGACGATACTCGAGAAGAACCTGGGTCCGAAGCATCACGACGTTGGAGTCGCGCACTTCAATCTCGGGGCGCTCGTCGAGCTTCTGGGCGATTACGAAGCAGCGCGCTCGCACTACGAGTGGATCCTTGCCAATCAGGTAAACGACCCGGCGAGCACGGATACCGGCGGCGTACTGACCCGCCTCGGAATCGTGCTGAACGAGACCGGAGATCCGCGCGGCGCGGAGGAGCTCTACCGCCGGGCCTTACGCATCTATGAGACGAACGGGGGGCCGGAAGACAAGAACGTCGCCTGGATCCTCGGCAACCTCGGACGGCTGAAGCTGGAAAGCGGCGATCGGGAAGGGGCCTACCGTCTGCTCGAGAGAGCGGCCGCGATCGGACGCAAGGAGCACGCAATCGGCAGTGCAGAGGCGGTCCCCGGCATGCTCTTTTTTGCGGACGTCCTGACCGATCGGGGTGAAACGCAGCGGGCGGCGGCGATCTTCGAGGAGGCGCTGTCGATCCAATCAACGGCTTTCGGGCCGGAGGGGTGGCACCTCGCTCCAGGAATGGTGGGCTATGCCCGGCTGTATTACAAGACGGGGCGCTCCGCGGCGGCGCTCGACTACGCCCTTCGAGGCGAGTCGTTCGCCCGGCGGCAGTTTCAGGAGACGGCCCGCGGCCTCTCCGAGCGGGAGGCCCTGCGCTACGACCGCGTCCGCGAATCGGGCATGGACGTGGCGCTCTCGGTTCTCGCGATGTCTTCCTCCGACCGTCCGGTCGACGCCGTGGAAAGGGTGTGGGATGCCCTGGTGCGCTCGCGCGCCCTGGTCCTGGACGAAATGGTTGGGCGGCGCCGCAACCTCCTGGTGACCGGTGTGCCGGGGATCGAGGCCCTGTTCGCTGATCTTGACGCCGCGCGCAATCGCCTGGCGAAGCTTGCCGCCACCGCTGGGGAGCCGGCCGACCCCGCGGCACACCACAAGAAGGTCGAAGAGGCGAGGCAGGATGAAGAGCGCATGGAAAGGGCCGTCGGCGAGAAGAGCGCCGAGTTCAGGCAGCGCATCGCGGCGCGAAGATTCGGTCTGTCCGAGGTGGTCGCCTCAATGCCCAGGGACAGTGCGCTCGTGTCCTATGTCCTGTACGGTCGTCCCGCGGCCACCGGCGGCCGGAGATCGCCCCGCAGCTCGTACGGCGCCTTCGTAACGGTGGCCGGCCAGGCGAAGCCTTCGTTCGTACGGATCGGAGAGGCAGGGACGGTCGACTCCCTGGTCGAGCGATGGAGGCGAATCGTCTCCTCGCCTCCCCCGCCGGCAGCGATGGCAGAAACGCAGGACAGGGACCGCGAGATGGGAAACCGGCTGCGCCAGCTCCTGTGGGACCGGCTGCCCGGCCCCGTGCGCGAGGCGCGCAGCGTATTCCTCGTTCCCGACGGCAGTATCCACCTGGTCAATCTTGCGGCGCTGCCCGATGGACACGGCGGGCGGCTCCTCGAGTCGGGGCCGAGCGTGCACTACCTCTCCGCCGAGCGGGACCTCTCCCGGCCTGTCAGGAGCCGCCCGCCCGGGGGGAGTTTCCTCGTCATGGGCGCTCCCGATTTCGGCGACGCCGTTCCCAGTTCGGCATGCGATCAGGCGAAGGTCCACTTCCCGGTTCTCCGCGGGGGCGGGACACACTTCAGTCCTTTGCCCGCGAGCAAGGACGAGGCGAAGCAGGTCGCCGACCTCCTGGCAAGCCGCTTTCGAGCCGACCATAAAGCTCACGAGGACAACCTCCTGGTGGGCCGCGAGGCAACGGAGGAGGCTTTCAAGAGGCTCGCCGCAGGACAACGGGTGATTCACCTGGCGACCCACGCTTTCCTGACGGGTGAGAGCGGGGCCAATCCTCTTGAGGACTCGGGGCTGGCCTTCGCGGGCGCCAACGCCAGGCGCTGCGATCCCGGGGAGGCCGAGGACGGCCTCCTGATGGCCGACGAGATCACCTCGCAGGATCTGTCGGCGGCCGAGTGGGTGGTGCTGTCGGCCTGCGACACGGGAGTCGGACCCATCCAGGCAGGGGAGGGGGTGCAGGGGCTGCGGCGCGCCTTCGAGCTGGCCGGCGCCGGGACGCTCGTCATGAGCCTCTGGTCGATGGAGGATCAGGCGACGCGGGATTGGATGAAAGATCTCTACGAAGCGCGCCTGAATGGCGCCTCCTGGCCCGAGGCGGTCCACCAGGCAAGCCTCTCGCTCATGGCCGAAAGGCGCCGGGCTGGATTGAGCACCGATCCTTTTTATTGGGGAGCGTTCGTCGCGGCCGGCGACTGGAGGTAGCGCCTTTTCGACAGCGGCTTCCGGCAGGGCGTCATGGGCCGGGGCTCCAGGTCACGCGGATTCCGGCATGCACGACACGCGGCAGCCCCAGCGTCGTGACCGGGGTCTTTCCGGTCTCGTACCGATCGTCGAGCACGTTCTCCGCAGAGACGAAAGCCTCGAGACGCCGCGCAAGGGGGACCGAGGCGAACAGGTCGAGCACGTGCAGGCTGCCCAGCTCGAGCGTGTTGCGATCGTCCTCGAAAGCCTCTCCGCTGTAGCGCGCCTGTGCCCCGAGACGCCACCCGCGCGGACTCTCGTAGCGCAGCTGCATCGTCGCCTGGGAGCGCGGCACCTGCGGCACGCGGGCGCCCAGGAGCGCCGCATCGGCCTCGCCCGCGTCCACGACGGTCGCGTCGGCGAGCAGCAATCCCGCGCCCGCCACCCAGCCGGCTGCCGGACGCGCCTGGAAATCGAGCTCCAACCCGCGGCTGCGGGTGCGGGCGACGTTCATGCGCTGCCGGGTATTGCCGGTCGGATCGGAAGGCAGCGTGACGTTCAGGATGGCGTCGTCCACCTCGGTCCAGAAGATTCGCGCCTCGGTGTGGGTCCGGGCGGCGGGAGAGCCGAAGCCGGCGCCGGCCTCCCACCCGCGCAGCGTCTCGGGCCCCAGATCGGCATTCGCCAGCGTCGTCACGGCGCCGGCTTGGAAGGGGCGGTACAGCTCGTTGAGGGTCGGCGCCCGGAACGAGCTCCAGAGGGAAGCGGTCAGGTCCACGGAAGGGGTGGCGGCGAACAGGCAGGAGAGTCGCGGTCCCCAGGAGCCGGCGCGCCTGTCGGGCTCCTCGGTCTCGATGCCCGCGGGATCGCGCTGCTCGCCCTGGTTGGTCCAGCGATCGACGCGGACACCGGCGATGAGCCGCGTGCGCTCTCCGATGCGTGTGTGGCTGTCGGCGAAAATCGCCAGGCTGTCCTGGCGGCCCCCTGCCTCGGT
Source organism: Candidatus Polarisedimenticolia bacterium (assembly GCA_035764505.1). Classification (NCBI taxonomy): domain Bacteria; kingdom Pseudomonadati; phylum Acidobacteriota; class Candidatus Polarisedimenticolia; species Candidatus Polarisedimenticolia bacterium. Next base: position 32,453 of record DASTZC010000130.1, on the reverse strand, counting down.
AACCTCGCCCGTCGCCTGCAGCGTCTCGCGGCTCGTTCCCCGGACCCGCGATGCTTCCAGCCCGGCGAGGATCTCCTCCCTCTCGGCGAGCGCCCGGCTCCACTGCGAGGTAAGCCCAAAAGCATTGGAGGGAACATTCTGCAGGCGTGTGGGCGTCTCGGAATCGCGCGCCGCATCGACGCTGGAGAAGGTCTGCTCGTAGCTCTCGCGCAGCGCGTAGACCCGCGCGCGGAGGTCCCCGCCTCCCAGCTCCCCGTCCCACCCCACGGCGGCCTCGTCGAGATTCGTGGCGTTGCGCTGCAGCGGCGTACCGTTGCCGCGATCCTCGTCGAAGGTCGAAAGGCGGGCGAACAGCCGCCCCGCGCCCCCGACCCTGCGGCCGCCGGTCAGCTCCAGGATTCGCTGGTCCGAGCTGGCTGGAATATCGACGTCGCCCCGCTCTTCGGGAGCGGTCAGGATGTAGCCGTCGGTGCGGAAGCTCTCGGCGGCGAAGGAGCCGCTCCACTCGCCGTGCGCGCCCGAGGCATGCAGCGCCGCATCGGTGGTCGACTGGCTTCCCAGCGCGGCTTCCGCCTCAATCCCGGGGTCCTCGTCGGAGCGGCGCATCATCTGCACGACTCCCGCCAGGGCGGAGCTGCCGTACAGCGACGAGCTCCCGCGCAGGACTTCGATGCGATCCACCGCCAGGCGCGGAACGCGGCCCCAGGCCACCCAGCCGCCGAAGGGATCGTTGAGGGGCAGCCCGTCGTCCAGGACGAGAGCCCGTCCGGCCCCACTGCCTCCCACGGCGCGCAGCGTGGCGCCTTGCGTCGTCGGGTTGGCGACCCGGCTGCTGGTCCGGCGGAACAGGGTGTAGCCGGCCACCTGGCGTAAGGCGTCGTCCAGGCGCGTCGCCGCCGTGACCGCCAGGGCCTCGCGGTCCAGCACGGCCTGGCTCGCGGCCGTCCGGGATTGCGGCTCATCGATGCGCTCGGCCGTGACGGTGACCTGCTCAACGGGGCGGGGGGGCAGCAACATGAGCGACAGTTCCAGATCCTCTTCGACGAGGCTCACGAGCTGCTCGGGGGCCGACGCGCCACGGGAGACGGCTGCGAGGGCATAGATTCCCGGGGGCAGGGAAGTGAAGATGAACCGGCCCTCCTCGTTGCTCCGGGTGGAGCGCAGCTTGCCGTCGCCTTCGAGGGTCACGCGAGCTCCCGGTGCCGGTGAACCGGCGGCGTCGACAACGATCCCCCGCAGCTGCAACGTGTGGGAAGAATCCGTGGCGGGAGACGTTTCGGCGGTGTGTACCGGGGAACCGGTGAGAACGATGAGAGCGACGAAGGCGGCAACGCGCCGGGTCAGGCGCAGCGTCCGGGCGGGGCTCAGCGCGGAATGACGACGTCCCACGGCCGCTCCCCCACGGGGATTGTCTTGATGAGGCGCCGATCTCGTGTGTCGATGACCGACACGTCGTTCGACAGGCCGTTGGCCGTGTACAGCTTCGTGCCGTCGGGCGTCAGGGCGATTCCCCAGGGGCGGCGTCCGGCGGCGATCGTGGCGATCGGGGCGTTTTGGGCCGGGTCGAGCACCGCAACGGAATTGCCGCGGCCGGTTGAGACGTAGACCGCGTGCCCATCCGGCGACACCGCCAGCCCCATCGGCTTGACCCCCTCGCCGTCGATGCGCACCACGCCGAGGACCGACATCGTCCGGGTATCGAGGATCGAGACGGTGCCTCCTTCCTCGGCGCTCACGTACGCTCGAGAGGCGTCGGGAGAGAAATCGACCGCCCGGGGGCGCTTCCCGGTCGCGGCGGAGCCGAGCAGACGTCCGGTTCGCGCGTCGAGGACCGTTACCTTGTCGCTCGCCTCCGAGGTGACGAAGACCGCCCTGCCGTCAGGTGAGAGACCTACTCCTTCGGGCTCATCTCCGACCGGAACCGTCTCCAGGATCCGCCCCGAGGGCATGTCGGTGATTGACACCGTCCCGGCGTCCTCGTTCGCCGTGTAGAGCAAGGACTCGTCCCGAGTGATGGCGAAGCGCTCCGGGTCGGAGCCGACGGCATAGCGACGCAGCACTTTCCCGGTCTTGGCGTCCAGCGCCACGACGGCGTCGTCCCCCTTGTCTTCGTGAATGGACGGATAAGTGACCGCGACATAGACGCGCCGCCCGTCGGCGCTGACCTGCATGCCGCGAAGGCGCCCACCGACGATGAAGGTTGCGATGACCCGATCGGCCCGCGTGTCGATGGCGCTGATGGTGCCGCCCCATTCGTTGCTGACATAAGCGCGGTCAGGACGGGGGAGATCCTGCGATTGGGCGGCGCAGCCCAGGATGGAAAGGACAACAGCGAGGGGCAGCGCGCCGGCGACGGCGCTCCGAGAAAGGAAGGATCCCGACGGACGCATTCGAGCTCTCCGCGAGTCGGACCCTATCTTCTTATCCGGCGCGCCAGCCGGTTATCGGGGGAATACCCCAAGACAAACCCGGCAATCACCCGGCCTCAATGAGGGTGATTCCTCGGGAGCTGATTCAATGAAACCACGTAGAGCTGTGGGGAAAAAAAGGCGCGCGATGCGAGGTCGGGAAGGTGAAGGAGAGGACTTCTGAAAAGAGCGAGCGCCGAGGAAGCCGGTCAGGGAGCCTGGTTCGTTGCCACGGCAACCGTCTGCATCGAAGGGTGCCAGGCGTAGAGCAGGGTTTGCTCTTTGATCCGGTCGATCAGATCGTGGGCGATCTCGGTGCGCACCGCGGGACAGCCGTGACTTCGGCCGAGACGGCCTACCGTGTGCGCGAAGGTCTCGGATACGTAAGGCGCGCCGTGCATCACGATAGTGCGCGACTCCGCCTGATCGTTGAGTCCCGCGTCAATGCCGTGAAGCTTCAGGGAGTAGCCGTTCTTCCCGTTGTAGGTCGTGCCGGTCACGAAAGCCCCGAGCGAGGTCATCAGGCTCCCTTCCTCGTTGGAGAAGAATTGCGCCATGTTCTCCCCGGAGCCCCGGCCGTGCGCCACCAGCTCGTTGAAGAGCAGCTCGTGAGTCGCGAGGTCGAAGACCCAGAGCCGCTTGGCGGTGGAAGGGAGGCTGTAGTCGATCACGGTGAGGAGCGAGCGGGCGACCTGGCCGCGGCTGTTCAGGGCTTCCCAGGCGGACAGGGCGGCGTGCAGCGCTTCGGGCCGGACCGTCGGTGCGGCGCGCCTCAGGGCCGATTCGAGCTCCATGACGGGGTCCGGGTCGGACAGGGTGGCAGCGGACGCCGGCAGTGTCTGGGCCGATGCGGGGAGGGACGGCGCCGGGCCGGTGGTATCCGCTCCCAGGCACACAGAGCCCCCCACCGTCAGTCCGATTACCAGGATGAAAGGCCGTAGGTTCATCATGGGAGTACCTAGATTCTAGGGCCCGGATCTACGGAATTCAAGGTATAGACTCCCCAAAAACTCGAGGTTTTTGAGGTTATTGCGAGGTTTTTTGTCCGCCTGGCCGGGACAGGAGGCTGGCCTGACGGGAGGCCCGGTCGAGGGCCGTCATCTGGGCCGCGTCGAAATCGTAGATGTCGGGCGCGAAGCGCAGCCCCCCATCGGCATCGGCCCAGGCCGTCAGGTAGAGGATGTGGACAGGAACCGGGGGACGGACCGGAATGGATTTCTCGTTTTCGTTCTGCAGGGCTTCGGTGAGCTTTTCAGTGGCTTCGCCGAGAACCGTGTCGGCCAGCTCGCGGGCCTTTTCGACCCGGATGCAGCCGTGGCTGAGGTCCCGGTCCTGCTGCGCGAACAGGGTGCGCGCCGGCGTATCGTGCAGGTAGATCTGGAAATCGTTCGTCAGCTGGAATTTCATCCGGCCCAGCGCGTTGTCGGGCCCCGGATCCTGGCGCAGGTGGTAATGGAACTCGTCGTCATCGACCCGGCCCCAGTGGACGCTCGCCGGATCGACCTCGTGCGCATCTTCTCCCTCACCGTCGTAGATCTTGATGCCGTGGCTCTGGAAGACGGCGGGATTCTCACGCAGCTCCGGCAGGTACTCGCGCACGGCCAGGGCGTCCGGCACGTTCCAGGGAGGATTGGCGATGACCGCGACGATCCGATCGCTGAAGACGGGGGTGGGCGTGAAGGCCTGCCCGACGACGATGCGGCTGCGCAGCTCGGTTCGATCCCCCCGCAGCAGCTGCAGATCGAAGCCCGGAATGTTCACCTCGAGGTGCGGGTCGCCGAGGCGGCGCGGCATCCAGCGCCAGCGCTCCAGGTTCAGCTCGACCTGGCGGATGCGGCGCTCCACCGGCACGTTCAGCTCCGCCAGGGTCGCCTCTGAGACGCGGCCGTCGGGCTCGAGGCCGTGGGCCGTCTGGAACTGTCGCACCTTCTCCTCCAAAGCGGCGTCGAAGACGGCGTCGGCGCCGCCGGGGGATGCCGGCTTCGCCGCGCCCCCTTCCAGGCGCTGACGGAGCAGCGCCACGCGCGGCCCGCGCGCTCCCTTCTGCAGCTTCGGGCCCGCCGGGATCGCCGGCCAGCCACCCGCCTCCTTGGCGTCGCGCAGCTGCTTCAATCCAAGCTGCAGGCGCGCGTAGCCGGGGTGCGGGGGCGGCAGCTTCTCCAGGAGCTTGGCGAGATCGCCGTTCTGCAGGGCGGTCTCCAGGGCCTTGGGCAGGTCGAGCTCGGGAGGCTCGGCGTGCCATTCGCTGCGAATCTCGTCGGGGTGCACGCGGCCGGTGGACAGGTCGGAACCGTAGCGGAAGAAGGCGGTGGTCAGGAGCAGATCGAAATCGGCCCACTCGGAAACGGCAGCCTTCGCGCGCGCTTCCTTCATCCCGCCGCGCATGCGCTCCAGACGGCTCAGCTCATAGTCCTCCGGATTCAGGCCGTGGTCCCCGGATCTCGACAAGGCATCCAACAAAGTGTCGGCGGCGGCGAGGACGCGGCCCGATTCGCCGCACCAGGCCAGCTTCTGCCCGCGCTGCGCATAGAACTCGCGCAGCGTCTGGCGCGTCGGAAAGGCGGGGCTGGAAGGGCGGTTGGCTCCCTTGGCAGGGACCGGCGCCGCGCGCAGCTGATGCGCCAGCGCCGCTTCGATTTCGTCGGCAGACACGTCGGGGCGTCCCGTGTCCACCAGGTCTTTCAGGCGTTCCTGCAAACGATTCGCGACGCCGGAGCCGGAGCCGCAGCCCAGCGCGGCGCCGAGGAAGGCACAGAGCATTGCACCAGGGAAGATGAGAATCGATCCAGGACCTCTCGCGGGACGCATCGTGGGATTGTAACCGCGGATCCGGTGCCAGCCCACCCCTCGGCCCTTCATCGCCCCTCGGCGAGGCGACGGATCTCGTCGAGAGTCGTGGCCTCGTCGGCCCGTTTGTCGGGACGGAAGCGCTTCACCCGCGCAAAGCGCAGCGCCAGGCCCGAATCGTAGCGCGGGCTGCGCTGCACGCCGTCGAAGGCGATCTCCACCACCTTCTCGGGGCGCACGCGGACCAGGAAGCCGTTCGCTTCCAGTGCCAGGGGCGGCAGCCCGGCAGTCAGCTCGCGCAGCATCGCGTCGGTGAGCCCTTTGAAGGTCTTCCCCATCATCCAGTAGCGCCCCGCGAGTCCCGCGTCACGCGCCCCCAGGTGCAGGTTGGAGAGCAGGCCCTGACGCCGGCCATGGCCCCATACGGCGGCCAGGATCACCAGGTCGACGCTGTGCGCCGGCTTGAGCTTGCGCCAGTTGGAGCCGCGCCGCCCCGATGCGTAAGGAGCCTCGAGCGCCTTGAGCACCAGCCCCTCGTGTCCCGCGGCGCGCGCTTCGGAGAGGACAGACTCGATTTCCGCAACGCTCTGCACGATGCGCCGCGGCACGACGCGGTTTTCGGGCAGCAGCTTCTCGAGGGCGGCGCGGCGCTCGCGATTGGGGCGATCCACCCAGGAATCGCTTCCCAGGTACAGGAGATCGAAGAAGAAGGGCTCCAGCTGCAGGGCCTGATCCTCTTCGGCCTGGAAGCGGCTCATCAGGTCCTGGAACTCGGCGGGCTTTCCCCCCTCGCCGAAAGCCACCGCCTCGCCGTCCAGGATGAAGGATTCCGCCGGCATCCGCTGCGCGATTTCGACCAGCTCGGGCGAGGAGGCGGTCACATCTCGCAGCGAGCGGGTGAAGACGCGCACCGCGTCGCCGGCGCGATGCAGCTGGACGCGTATTCCGTCGAGCTTCCACTCGGCGGCCGCGCGCCCGCCCATCTGGGTGAGCGCCTCCTCGGGGGAGGAGGCCGCAGCCGCCAGCATCGGCTCGACGGGGACGAGAGGCGTGACGCGAAAGCGGTCCAGCTCAGGCGCGCCGCCCTGACGAGCCGCTTCGATGGCTTCCCGTAGGCCGCCCGCGAGCATGACGGCCCGCCGCAGAGCGCCACCGTCGACTCCCAGGATCGGGGCGAGGGCGTCGAGCACCAGCGACCGCAGCGCCCCCTGACGCAACTCCCCTACGATCAAGGCGGCGATGAATTCCCGCTCGTCCGGCGTCGCCGCGGCGAGCAGCCTGCCGAGCAGCTCGACCCGGGCGCGGATCGACCCCGGCCCCGCGGCACCTCCGAGAGAGGCGATGGCTTGATCGAGATCGGCGACCGTCAATGACGAGGTGGAGGCCGGCGACGAGCCTTGCAGCGCCTCCGTCACCAGAGCACCTCCCACGCCGGGGGCCTCCCGCGCCAGATCGCCGCTCAAATAATGGGCCGCCAGGACCAGGTCGGGGGTGTCGAGGGTCGAGAACAGCAGTCCGAGGCGTTCACGCTTGTCGCCGCGCCGCGGCGCGGCGCGCAGATCCTTCCAGGTCTGCACCAGGGCGGACAGAGGAGCCGACATCAGCGTCCGGCCCCAGGGAGCCTCAAGACTCAGACCGCTTGGCGTCCCGCTGCTTCTTCCAGTGCCGGTAGTAGGCGGGGTTCACTTTGGAGACCTCGTTCTCGAATCCCGGCATGATCGACTCGACGAAGGCGTTCTTGAGCAGGCCCCCGAGGATCTCGAGCGCGCTCGATTTCGGGTTCTCCACGGGTCCCGAGAGCTTGGCGACGGTGGCCACCTCGTCGCGCTTGTTCTGCAGGATCTTGGCCACGACGCCGACCATCTTCTCGTAGGCCTTGTGCATCGGGCTCTCGTGCTTGTCCTGGCTGGGGTCGTACACGTTGATGTCGCGGAACAGCGGCTTCACGTAGCCACGCACCTGGCGATCCTTCACCCGCAGGTCCATGTAGAGCGAAAACACCCCGCCGGCCACGTCGAAGTTGCCGTGCGCCTTCAGCATCGGATTGATGTTCTTCAGCTGGGTTTCGGCGATTTCCAGCTTCATGCCGAAATTCGGATCCTTCCCTTCCGGGAAGAAGCTGGCCGCGGCCTGTACCTTGCCGGTGCCCATCAGCGCGCCGGTAAGGGTCGCCTTGGCGATGCCGTCCTCGGACCGGCTGCTCAGGTTCTCCAGCTCGAAGTCGGCGCCGGTCACGAAGAGGCGATAGGGTGGCTGGGTCGTCTGGTTGACGAAGCCGATGGTCCCGTCCTGCAGGCGCAGGCGGCGTATCCGGAAGAGCTTCTCGGGGGCGTTGAGGGCCTGCTTGGCCCTGTCCCGCACTTCGCGCGCCACCGCCCGGGCCTTCTCGTGGGGCTCGCCGCCGTACAGGTAGTCGACCCAGGCGTCGGCGATCACGACCTGGTCGAGATCGACGATCTCGACGTTCTGACCGTTTTCGATCCGCCCGCTGCCGCTCATGAGCCCCCGGCGGACCCGCAGTGCGTATTGGTCGAGGACGGGCGCGAAATACCCCAGGTCGAGGCGCTCCAGGATGAGGTCGGCCTTCACCCCGGGGTGCGGCTTGGCCAGGAAGTCGGCGTGTCCCTTGATCTCGGCGCGGCCCACGTCGAACACGTTCCCCGTGAGGTGGACGGCCGAGGGGTAGACGCGGTCTTTCGAGCGGATGTTGCGGATGTTCGAAGCCGTCATCTCGATCTTGGTCGCCTTGAGGGGCTTCTCGGAGGCGGTTTCCTGATAGACCAGGGATCCTCCGTGCATCACCATCTTGTTGATCTTCAGCGGATAGATCGCCTGCAGGGCGTCCTGCCAGCCCTTCTGGTCGAGCCGTACCTGGTCCTTGTCCTCTTCCTGGAGCTGGGCGAGGTTTGCATAAATCGAAGGATTCTCGAAGGTGCAGTCGGCGACCATCCGGAGCCGCAGCAGCTCGAGCCACTGCACGCTCATGCGGAGGCGCGGGATAGCGATCACCGGAGGATCGGGGTGCTCATCCTGGACGACGCGGACATCGCGCAGGGTCAGAGAAAGCCCGACGAGGCTGAAATCAAGCTTGGGAACGGTGGCCGTGTAGCCTTGCAGCTCGGCGTTGGCCCGCCGCTGCACGACCTTGCGGATCGGCTCATCGAGGGCGAAGTCGGCGATCAAGGCAAGCGTGAAGAGGACGCCGAGCGTGATGAGAGTGATCTTACCGGCTCGGGAGCGCCGGAACCGATTCCAGGGACTGCGAAGGTCGAAGTGTCTCATGGATGGCCACGGACTCCCGGTGCTCTTTTCCCCCAACGCAGCGCCGTCACCGGCGGGGATCCTGTCGCGTTTCCCCTCCGAAGAGTCCTCTCCCGAAGTGCCTACCCACAAGCATTCTCAGCCCTGCAGCATGGCGGTTCAATAGCTTAAAGACCCTAGTGCCGCGTATCCGAAACACGTTGCTCGATCCATCCTGGCTTGCGGCGCTGCGTCTCGCACTTGCGTACCGCTCTGGGTAAGCGGCACTTCGACGCGCCGAGCAATCCGGGCGCCTGGACGGCCTCGGTGTTAATGAGATTTCCGATAATCGACACTGGGGTATCGGCAGCGCTACCGTGAATTTCGGAGAGAGACTCGATGATGGCGAGCGCCCCCAGGCCGTTCGACGCGCTGCCCGGTGGGCTCCTATACTGTGCTTCTTTTCCGGCAGGAAGATCGATGAAGATCGCTACCTGGAACGTCAACGGCATCCGGGCCCGCCAGAGCGAGGTGGCGGAGTGGGCGCAGCGCGAGCGGCCGGACGTGATCTGCCTGCAGGAGCTGAAGGCGACGGTCGAGCAGATTCCCGGATCTTTATGCGATCTGGCGGGCTACTGGTGCTACTGGCACGGGAACAAGGCCTACTCGGGCGTCGGGCTGCATGTCAGCAAGGAGCTCTCCCCGGAGCGTCCGGAGTTCTCGCACCCTCCGTTCGATCATGAAAGCCGCATCGTGACGGCGCGCGTGGGAGGGCTGACGATCGCTTCGATCTACGTGCCCAACGGCGGCAAGGATTACGCGGCAAAGCTGCGATTCCTCGAGGCGATGGAGGCATACGCCGCATCGTTCGCGGCGAATGCGGCCTCCCTGGTGCTGTGCGGCGATTTGAACGTGGCGCATGCCGAAATCGACGTGCATCCACGCGAGCGGCGTCCCAATGTCATCGGCCAGCGTCCGGAGGAGCGCGCCCTGATGGATCGGATCCTCTCACGCGGCCTTTCCGATCTGGGCCGCACGCTCGATCCGCAAAATGACCGCCTGTTCACCTGGTGGGCGCCCTGGCGAAGCCTGCGCCAGAGGAACATCGGATGGCGGCTCGATTACATCCTCGCCTCGCAGGACGTCGCGGGACGGGCTGTGTCCTGTCCCTCGTACCGCGAGGTGGGGACCAGCGATCACGCCCCAGTCATTGCCACATTTTCCGAGGCTGCAACGGGTTAGCGTCTCCCGCCTCCTGGAAACACCCTACCTTATTAATAGGAGGCGTCCCGGAGCCCCTCAGGACGAGCTGTCCTTGGAGCGGGTCCGTGTCACGCCCATCACGATGCCAAGGCCAAGGAGAATCACGCAGGCGATGGTGATATAGAGGTGCGAGACTCCGGCGACCGACAAAGCCCAGGCGACTCCCGCGATGAAGATCAAGAATCCGACCAGGTAGATGACCATAGACATGGCTGGAACCTCCTTGCGCCGGCGCAGGCCGAGACCCGGCGGGGGGGCCGGTCAATGAAGCTCGGCGAGCCTTCGGCCCGACCAGCCTAGCGCACCCCCGGACCGCTTCCAAGGGATGCCGCCGCCGATTTTCTGCCGATTCGCTTTGCCGCGGCGACGCTCGTGGCCTAACATCGCCTGCCCGGTCGGAGGTGGCGATGGCTTACCGAAGCGCGCCATGGCGGCGCTTCCACGCATCGCGTCGGGCCATTCTCGCGATCGCGATTCTGGGTTGTGTGACGGTTATCTCCGGGGCAGCTGCGGCCGGGGAGAGCGTTTCGCAGGAGCCGCCGGTCGCGCTGTCCGAGCCGCAATCCGGCACCGTCCAGGAAAAACCTTCCGAGCCCGCGACCCCGCCGGAAGCCTCACCTCCGGCGCCGGTCCCGCCCCTACGCAAGAGCTTCTGGATTCCGGCGGCCGACATCGTCGCCTTCGAGCTCCTCCTCAACCTCTACAACCGGCACTTCGACGGCAGCGACTACGATTCGTCGTGGGACACGATCAAGGACAACGCCGGTGGGCCCTGGGTCGTGGACGACGATCCCTTCGCCATCAACCAGCTCTGGCACCCCTATCAGGGGGCCGTCTATCAGAACTTCGCGCGCTCGGCGGGCCTCAATTTCTGGCAGGCGTCCGCCTATACCTTCGCGGGGAGCTGGCTGTGGGAGATTGCCGGCGAGACGACCCCGCCGTCGCGCAACGATCAGATCGCCAGCGGCATCGGCGGGAATTTCCTCGGCGAGCCGCTTTTCCGCATGGCCAGCATGGTCCTGAAAAACGGACCTGCGGGGGGCCCGGGCTTCTGGCGCGAGCTCGGCGCGGCGGGGATCTCACCCGCCACCGGATTCAACCGGCTGGCTTACGGCAGCCGGTTCGACGCGATCTACGACGACGGCGACCCGGTCTACTTCAGCCGTCTCCAGGTGGGGGCGAGCGGCGCCACGCAGAACGACCCTGGGACCTCGAGCGAAGTCGATCGCTACGAGGGTCTGCTCGATTTCTCCATGGACTACGGGCTGCCGGGAAAGCCGGGCTTCGAGCATGAGAAGCCGTTCGACTACTTCAGCTTCCAGGTGACCCTGTCGAGCGCCGTCGGATTCGAGAGCCTGCTGACGCGTGGGCTCATCTTCGGGGACGATTACGGCGAGGGAGGCAGTCTGCGGGGGGTGTGGGGCCTGTACGGGACGTACGATTACATCGCGCCTCAGAGCTTCCGCGTCTCCACCACGGCCCTCGCCCTGGGGACCACCGCGCAGTGGTCGCTCTCCGACGCCACGGCGCTGCAGTTCACCGCGCTGCTGGGAGCGGGTTACGGCGCAGTCGGCACGATCAACGGCGCCGACGAGAACGACTACCACTACGGCGTGACGCCCCAGGCGCTGCTGGCGCTGCGCGCCAATTTCGGCGAGCGTGCGTCGCTCGACCTGACGGGGCGCGATTACTTCGTGAGCCGCGTCGCCGCCGCCGACACCGGCGGCCACGACAACATCGCGCGGGCCGACGCCTCCTTCACCGTGCGCCTGGCCCACAAGCAGGCGATCTCGCTCAAATACCTGTGGAACCACCGCGACGCATCCTATCCCGACCTGGGCGACCGGACGCAGACGCACGCGACGCTCGGACTGTTCTACACGCGCCTCGGACACGATCGCTTCGGAACGGTCGACTGGAACCTCCCCTGAGCGGATGGGTGCCCGATCGTCGGTGGCCTGCACCTGTCGGGGGTGGCCGGTCTCGCGCGGACCGGCCGACCGCGGCTTCGGGGCTATACTGGAAGCTCTCGCGTCTGCCGCAATGAGAAGGAGCTGAGGACAGATGTCTTTTCCGCGCCGGGTGAGCAACCCGCCCAATCCGTGGCGCAGCGATTACGTCGAGTGGCTCGACGCGCCGCCGCTGGTCGCCCTCGAGGTCTACGAGGAGGAGGCGAAGAGCATCATCGCCCACAACGACAGCCCGGATGTCGGCTTCGAGTGGAGCGTCAATCCGTACCGGGGATGCCAGCACGCCTGCGCCTACTGCTATGCCCGCCCGACGCACCAGTTCCTGGGATTCGGCGCCGGGACCGACTTCGACTCGCGCATCGTCGTCAAGAGCAACGCCGCCGAGCTGCTGCGCCGCGAGCTGGGCCACCGGCGCTGGGCGCAGGGACGCAAGACCATTGCCTTCTCGGGAGTCACCGACTGCTACCAGCCTCTCGAAGCTTCCTACGAGCTGACCCGCAGCTGCCTGGAGATCTGCCACGAGCACGGCCACCCGGTCGCCATCATCACCAAGAGCGCCCTGGTCCGCCGCGATGCCGAACAATTGGCCTCCATGAGCCGGCGGGGCGGCGCGCACGTCACCGTCTCCATCCCGTTCGCCAGCGAGGAGGATGCGAGGAAGATCGAGCCGCTGGCCAGCTCGCCTACCACGCGCTTCGAGACGATCCGCCGGCTCGCCGCCGCAGGCGTCCCGGTCGGCGTGGGCATCGCGCCGGTGATACCCGGGCTGACCGACTCCGCCATTCCCGAAATCCTGCAGAGGGCCCGCGACGCGGGGGCGCGCGATGCCTTCATGGTGCTCCTGCGCCTGCCGGGCGAGGTCCTGCCGGTGTTCGAGGAGCGCATGCGCGAAGCTTTTCCGGACCGTTTCAAGAAAGTCTTCGGTGCCATCCGTGAGATGCGCGGCGGCCGGATGAATGTCGCCGAGTTCGGCGAGCGTATGTCGGGCAGGGGCGCCCGCTGGACAGCGATCGAGCAGCTCTTCGACGCCCAATGCCGCCGACTCGGTCTGAGCCACCGGGACGACGACCGCGCAGAACTGGAGACGCCCATCCCTGCCGCTCCCAGGCAGCTGTCGCTGTTTGGCTCGAACTCCGAGCCGGAGAGTCCCCAAGGAAGATCCTCCGCCCGTCGATCCCGGTAACTTCGCCACGACCCCAGGCCGCGGACCGCGGCTCCGGGCAAATTCGTCGGTGCCCCGCCGCGAGCATTCACCGTACCGTCATCTCCGGATGCATTTCAGACGGCATCACTTACTCCAAACCTTTTCTGCAGAGAGCCTTGAATCGGGCGCATCGCGGGCCGAGAATGTCACGAATACACGAAGCCCCGTCCGGCACCGCGCTGCCGCTTCTGAGGAAGGGTTGGCCGGGGCTGGTCTCGATACGGAGGTTGTGATGGACAATACGACGATGTTGATCATGGCGATTGTAGTGGTCGTCGGAGCTCTCGTGGCGGCCGCCTTGATTTGGAACACGACCCGGAAGCGTCGCAGCCAGGATCTCAGGGACCAGTTCGGCCCCGAGTACGATCGGGCTGTTGATACCTTCGGCGGACCCCGTCCGGCCGAGCGGGAGCTCGCGGCCCGGCAGAAGCGGGTGGAGAGACTCCATATTCGGCCCCTGTCGCCGGAGCTGCACCAGCGCTTCACCGAAGCCTGGAAGCGGGTGCAGGCGCGCTTCGTGGACGACCCTTCCATGGCCGTCAGCGAAGCGAACGGGCTGGTCAAGGAAGTCATGCAGGCCCGCGGCTACCCGATCGGCGATTTCGAGCAGCGAGCGGCGGACATCTCGGTGGACCATCCGAACGTGGTGGCCCACTACCGCGCCGCGCGTGATATCGCGCTGTCGAACCACCAGGGACGGGCCGGGACCGAGGAGCTGCGCCAGGCGCTGGTTCACTACCGCTCCCTTTTCGACGAGCTGCTCCTGGAGACTCCCTCCACCGTCCGCAGAGTGAGCGCCCGATAGGTTCCATCCCGGCGGACAGGCTCCGTCCTGTCCGCCGGGTTTCCCCCTTCGGAATCATTCTTCCCAGCGAACGGCATGACAGGAACGCCCGCCCGTCCGGGCGCGGCGATCCCCCGAAGAACGGAGAGACGATGTCGAATCTTGGCAAGTGTAGTTTCATCGACGAGCCGACGAGCCTGCCGAAGGAATCGCTGCGTCAGATGTCCGAAGGCTCCAGCGCCGCGTTCTTCGACGTGGATGGGACGCTGGTCGATTCGGTCCAGCTGCATGCCGCGTGCTGGCATGAGACCTTCGCGGCGTTCGGCAAGCAGGTCCCGGTCTCCGAGATCAGCAAGCAGATCGGCAAGGGCTCCGACCAGCTCCTGCCTGTCTTCTTCTCCGAGACCGAGATCGCGCGCATCGGGGAAGAGGTGGATCGCCATCACGGACATCTTTTCCATGACAAGTACATCCACAAGGTGCGCCCTTTTCCCAAGGTGCGCGAGCTGCTCACGCGCCTGCGGGAGGACGGCGTTTTCATTGCGCTGGCCTCCTCGGCCGATCGAGAGGACCTCGAGCACTACAAGCGGCTGGCCGGGATCCAGGACCTGGTCGACCACGAAACCACCTCGGAAGAGGTGGAGAAGTCGAAGCCGCATCCCGACCTGTTCGCCGTCGCGCTGGAGGCGCTCGGGGCACCCCCGGCGGAGCAGGTCGTCGTGATAGGAGACTCGCCTTACGACAGCCAGGCGGCAGGCAAGCTCGGCCTGCGCACGATTGGGCTGTTGAGCGGGGGGTTCGCCAGAGAGGAGCTGCTGGAGGCAGGGTGCATCGAGATCCACCGGGACCCCGAAGACCTCTATGACCACTACATGAAATCGATACTGGCTGCCTTGGCCCGGCCCGAGACGCGCCGGGCCGGATAGAGGGAAGGGCGTGACGGATTGCGAGGAGTGGTTAAGGGGGGATAAGGGGAACAAAAAATGGGGAACGGCGTTGAGGTGCCGTTCCCCACGCAGCGGAGGCCTCAGATCGAGCTGATGATGCGCTGGATCTCGTCCTTGCCCTTGCCGAGCTTCTTCTGAAGGCGGCCGAGGAGCTCGTCCTCGCGCCCTTCCTGATATGAGAGGTCGTCGTCGGTCAGCTCGCCATACTTCTGTTTCAGCTTACCTTTGACCTCGTTCCATTCGCCCTTGAAAGTCAGTTCGTTCACGGTTTTCCTCCTTTCGGATTGTCCGTTCGAGCCGCGTATCGGCTCGATCCAGCCTAGCCCGCCATCGGGGCGAACACCATAGCGGAAAGTACGCACGCATGCCGCGCCGCGCCGGACCGCGCACACGTCTTGTCGCCGCGGTTTTGGCGCGTATTCTGGAAAGCAGGAATGCCTTCCCGGAGGCAGTCGAGTGAATTGGTGGAGCGACCATGCTGCGGCCTCAGAGGGCGGATGAACAGGAAGAGCTTTCCCTCTCCATGGCGGCCCAGCAGCTGCTCGAGGAAGCGCGCACGGTCGTGCCCGGGATCCAGGCCCTGTTCGGGTTCCAGCTCATCGCCGTGTTCAGCGCTACCTTCGCCGCCAAGCTGACCTCGGGTGAGCAGCACCTTCACCTGCTGGCGCTCTCCCTGGCGGCGATCGCCATCGCCCTCATCATGACGCCGGCCGCCTACCACCGGCAGACCGGGCCGCGCAGGGTGACCCAGAGCTTCATCCGTCTCTCGACGCGGCTGCTCCTGGCCAGCATGCTGCCGCTCGCCGTCAGCATCTGCATCGACTTCTATCTCGTGGGGAGGATCATCGGCGGTCCGGGAAAGATCCCGTACCTGACCGCGGGCCTCTTCGCGGTCTTCCTATCCCTGTGGTTCGTGCTGCCACGCCTGTCCTTCCTGTGGCGCGCGGCCGACCTCGATGAAAACCCGGCTGCGTCGCGCCCCGGCGGGACGCTTCGCCGTGAACGGAGAGTGAATCCATGAAGCGTCAATCCGTGAGAAGCCTTCCGAAGAGCGAGTCCTACGACAACCGGTCCCCCTGGATGGAGGATGTGAAGCTTCCCGCCTTCCCGCCGCTGGCGGAGAACCCCCGCGTCGACGTGGGGATCGTGGGGGCCGGGATCAGCGGCCTGACGATCGCCTACCTCCTCACTCAGGCGGGCAAGTCGGTCGTGGTCATCGACGACGGCGGTCTCGCCAGCGGCATGACCCAGTTCACCACCGCCCACCTGTCGTGCGCCATCGACGCCGGCTACCTGGAGATCGAGAGGATCCATGGCCAGCAGGCGGCGAGGCTGGTGGCGGAGAGCCATCTTTCCGCCATCCACCGCATCGAGCACATCGTGCGCAAGGAGGCGATCGACTGCGACTTCGAGCGGCTCGACGGTTTTCTCTTTCTCGGGCCGGACGACCGCGAGGAGCACCTCGAACGCGAGCTCGAGGCGGTGCGGCGCGCCGGGCTCGCCGATGTGGAGAAGCTGGCGCGCGCGCCGCATTCCCCCTTCGACACGGGACCCTGCCTGCGCTATCCGAACCAGGCCCAGTTCCACCCGCTGAAGTACATGGCGGCCCTGGCGGCTGCCGTGCAGCGCGGCGGAGGCCGGATCTTCGGCCGCACCCACGCCAAAGAGATCCGCGGGGGAGGGGCTGCGCGCATCAAGGCCGGGAGCAAGAGCATTCTGGCCGACGCGGTGGTGGTGGCGACCAACACCCCGATCAACGATCTGTTTGCCGTCCACACCAAGCAGGCGCCCTACATGACCTACGTCATCGGCGCGCGGGTGCCGGCGGGGTCGATGACCCGGGCGTTGTACTGGGACACCCACGATCCCTATCACTATGTGCGCCTGCAGCCGGGCGGATGGCCCGACGGGCGCCACGACCTGCTCATCGTAGGCGGCGAGGACCACAAATCCGGCCAGGCAGACGACGCGCCCCAGCGCCAGGCGCGTCTCGAGACCTGGGCGCGCGCGCGTTTCCCCTTCATCGAGTCGGTCGATTTCCGCTGGGGCGGTCAGGTCATGGAGGCGGTCGACGGCCTGGCCTTCATCGGCCGGAACCCGCTCGATCAGGACAACGTGTTCATCGCCACCGGGGATTGCGGCATGGGGATCACGCACGGCACGATCGCCGGAATCCTCATCACCGATCTGATCCTGGGCCGGAAGAACTCGTGGGAGCCGGTCTACGATCCTTCGCGCAAGAGGCTCGCGTCGCTGGGCCGCTTCGGGCGGGAGACGATCAATATGGCCGCGCAATACGCCGACTGGGTGACGGGAGGCGAAGTGAGCTCGCCGGAGGCGATCCCGCGCGGCGTCGGGGCGGTGATGCGGCGTGGGTTTGGCAAGGTCGCGGTGTACCGCGACGAGACGGGCATGGTGCACGAGCGCTCCGCCGTCTGCCCGCATCTGGGCTGCATCGTCCACTGGAACCGCGCAACCAAGACCTGGGACTGTCCCTGTCATGGGTCGCGCTTCGACTGTCTCGGCAAGGTGATCAACGGGCCGGCCAACAGTGATCTGGCGCAGACCAACGGCAGGCGGCGCGAAGCCGGTGGCCACGAGGAATAATCGCCGGAGGACGGGGCGGGCCGCAATCCCGGGTAATCACCCTACGGCACTTACGCGCATACCATCAGTTACTTACATACTGAAAAAGTGCGGATTTCGTTCGCCTACCACGGCAGTGCCGACTATTATGCTCTCTGCGGACTGGGGCAACCTTAAAAGCTTAGGAGGTCAACATGCTCGAGACGATCGCGGTAATCCTGTTGGTACTTTGGATACTCGGATTGGTCTCGTCCTATACCATGGGCGGGTTCATACACCTTCTCCTGGTACTGGCGATCGTGGTATTCCTGATCCGGATCCTCAGAGGTCGTACCGCTGTCTGACGGGCCGGACATTGGTCGAGGAGCGCCGGCCGCGAGGCCGGCAGCTTCCCGATCGTCTTGTTGAAGCGCGCCCTCCGCGCGCGCGGGAGTTCGACATGAACATGAACGCGATCCGAATCATCGGGATTGTGTTGATTATCGTTGGTGTCGCGGCGCTGGCCTATGGGCGCTTCAGCTATACCAAAGATACGCACGACGCCAAGATTGGCAAACTGGAGCTGTCCGTCAAGGACAGGGAGACCGTGCACATCCCGCCCTGGGCAGGGTGGGTAAGCATAGGAGTCGGCGTGCTCGTGCTGGTGGCGCCCCTTTCACGCAAAGTGTGAGGCGTCTCCGGCAGGCACGTTGATTTGAGGCGTCCGTCGCGGCACGGAATACCCCTCCCGGCCGCGACGGGCGCCTTTTTCGATCCGGGAGACGGAGATGAGGCGGGTCGATGTGGCGGTGGTGGGCGCCGGCGTGGCCGGGCTGGCGGCGGCGGGAGAGCTGGCGCACCACGGCCACCGCGTCGAGGTGCTGGAGGCGCGCGACCGCATCGGCGGCCGGATCTATACCTGCAGCGATGAAAGAATCCCCGTCCCCATCGAGCTGGGCGCCGAGTTCGTCCACGGCAAGGCTCCTGAGACCCAGCGCCTCCTGAAGCAGGCCCATCTGGCGGCCTGCGACGTGGGAAGGGAGCATTGGCAATTCCACCGCGGCAGCGTCCGCCGCGTCACCTACTTCCCGAAAATCGACCGGGTCCTCAAGCGGATCGGCCCGCGCGATCGCAACGGATCCTTCGCGACCTTTCTGAAAAGGCAGCCGGGAGGACGAAGCGAGGCCCAGGGGCGGACCGCCGCCGAAGAGTTCGTCGAAGGCTTCTTCGCCGCCGACCCGCAGCGCATCAGCGCCCGCGCTGTGGCCCCGCAAGGCGAGGAAAGCCCCAGCGAGGCGGCTTCGCACAGCGCCCGCATCGTCCAGGGCTATGACGCCCTGGCCTGGTGGCTTGCGCGCCAGCTCGGATCGCGCATCCGGCTGCGCGCCGCGGTCACCGACATCGAATGGGAGCGGGGCCGAGCCGAGCTGACCGTGCGGCTTCCCAAGGACGGGAGCACGCGCCTGCGGGCCCGCGCGGTCGCTGTCACCGTACCGCTCGGGGTGCTGCAGGCGCGTCCCGGAGACCGCGGCAGCATCCGGCTGCGCCCCGATCCGCCGCGGATTCGCAAGGCGCTTAACGCGATGGCCATGGGACCGGTCACCCGGCTGGTCTTCTGGTTCGAGGACTATCCGTGGCGCATGAGCCCGCGGCTCGGAAGCAATGGCCAGCTGGAGCGCCTGAGCTTCCTGCACCTGAAGAGCGGCCCTTTCAAGGTCTGGTGGACTCCCTTTCCGCTGCGCTGGCCCCTGATGGTGGCCTGGTGCGGGGGTCCTCCATCGGCCGGGCTGGCGCGGCGGAAGCCGGGTGAGATCGAAGGCGCGGCGCTGCAGGACCTCGCGGTCGGCCTTGGAGTGTCGCGGCGACGGATCGCTTCCAAGGTACGCGCCGTCTGGACACACGATTGGAACAATGATCCCTTTTCGCGCGGCGCCTATGCCTACACTCTGGCGGGGTGCGACGATTCCGTGGGCTCTCTCGCCCGTTCGGTGGAATCGACCCTCTTCTTCGCCGGCGAGGCGACCGATCCCGAAGGCTCCGGGACCGTCGAGGGAGCGATCACGACCGGACTGCGCGCGGCGCGCCAGATCCATGCGGCGCTGCGCCGGGACTGACGCGGCGATCGCGAGCGCGGGGACGGCTGTGAAGCGGGCGGCTCTTCAGGCGAGATGGAGCGCGGACAGGAAGATGTCGATCAGCTTGATTCCCACGAACGGAAGCGCGATTCCGCCCAGACCGTACACCAGGAGATTGCGCCGCAGCAGGGCCTCGGCGCCGATCGGCCGGTAGCGCACACCCTTCAGGGCGAGCGGAATCAAGGCGATGATGATCAGGGCGTTGAAGATCACGGCGGAGAGGATGGCCGACTGCGGAGTCCTCAGCCGCATGACGTTGAGAGGCCCGAGCTGCGGCATGGCCAGGATGAACATGGCGGGAATGATGGCGAAGTACTTCGCCACGTCGTTGGCGATCGAGAAAGTCGTCAACGTCCCCCGAGTCATCAAGAGCTGCTTTCCGATCTCGACGATCTCGAGAAGTTTGGTCGGGTTCGAATCGAGATCTACCATGTTGCCGGCCTCCTTGGCGGCGCTGGTGCCGGTGTTCATGGCGACCCCGACGTCAGCCTGAGCCAGGGCGGGGGCGTCGTTCGTGCCGTCCCCCGTCATCGCCACCATGCGGCCCGCTTCCTGCTCGCGGCGGATCAGCTTCAGCTTGTCCTCGGGTGTCGCCTGGGCCATGAAGTCGTCCACTCCGGCCTCGGCGGCGATGGCGGCGGCGGTGAGCGGATTGTCCCCGGTGATCATCACCGTCTTGATCCCCATGGCCCGCAGCTGTGTGAAGCGCTCGCGAATTCCGCCCTTGACGACGTCCTTGAGGTGAACCAGCCCGAGGGCGCGGCCGTTCTCCGCCACGGCGAGCGGGGTGCCGCCGGTGCGGGCGATCTGATCCGATCCCGCCAGCAGCTCGACCGGCAGCTTGAATCCCTTCTGGGCGACCCAACCCTCGATCGCATCGACCGCCCCCTTGCGGATGTCGCGCCCCTCGAGCGTGATACCCGACATGCGCGTGTGGGCCGAGAAGGGCACGAAGAGGGCCTGGGCGGCGGCCAGCTCGCGCGCCCGAATGCCATACTGCTTCGCCAGCACGACGATCGACCGTCCCTCCGGGGTCTCGTCGGCGAGCGAGGCGAGCTGAGCCGCGTCGGCCAGAATCTGCTCCGAGACCCCCGGAGCCGGCAGGAACTTCACCGCCTGGCGGTTGCCCAGGGTGATGGTTCCGGTCTTGTCCAGCAGCAGCGTGTCGACGTCGCCCGCCGCTTCGACCGAGCGACCCGACATGGCCAGGACGTTGTGCTGCACCAGCCGGTCCATCCCGGCGATGCCGATGGCCGAGACCAGTGCGCCGATGGTGGTCGGGATGAGGCAAACGAGAAGCGAGATGAGGACCGGCACCGAAACGGACGTGCCGGCATAGGCCGCGAACGGCGGCAGGCTGGCCACGACCAGCAGGAAAATCAGGGTCAGTACCGCCAGAAGGATGTTGAGGGCGATCTCGTTCGGCGTCTTCTGCCGCACCGCGCCTTCGACCAATGCGATCATCCGATCCAGGAAGGTGTTGCCCGGGTTGGAGGTGATCCGGACGTGAATCCAGTCGGACAGGACTCGCGTGCCGCCGGTGACGGCGCAGCGGTCGCCTCCCGCTTCGCGGATCACCGGCGCCGACTCGCCGGTGATGGCCGACTCGTCGACACTGGCCACTCCTTCGACGACGTCCCCGTCTCCCGGGATGATCTGGCCGGCCTCCACGCGCACCCGGTCGCCGATGCGGAGGGCGCCGGCGGAAACCGTCTCGGTTGCGCCGTCCAGCAGGCGCACCGCGCTGGTCTCGGCCCGCGTCTTGCGCAGAGTCGCCGCCTGGGCCTTGCCGCGCCCTTCCGCCATCGCCTCGGCGAAATTGGCGAACAGGACGGTGAACCAGAGCCAGAACGCGACCTGCCCCGTGAACAGGGGGCTTCCGCCGCCGGTGAGCAGCTCGCGCACCCAGATGATCGTCGTGAGGAGGCTGCCGACCTCGACGATGAACATGACCGGGTTGCGGAGTTGAACTCTCGGGTCGAGCTTGCGAAACGAATCGACCATTGCGGGACGAAGAATGCTCGGTTCCCACAGCGAAATTCTCCGGGCGCGCTCCGACATCACCCGCGGTCCTCCCTGTTCAGCGCCGCCCGGCCGGCGCGATTCCGAACGCCGAGTCTAGCGCGAGATTCAATTCCAGGACGTTGACCACCGGCCGGCCCAGGAAGCCCAGGGCCGGCGCCTGGGTGTGGGAATGGATCAGCTCTCGGACTCGCTCGACGGGGACTCCCCGCGCCTCGGCGATGCGCCGCGCCTGCAACTCGGCGGCCTGAGGAGGGATGTGGGGATCCAATCCGCCGCCGCTTGCCGTCACCAGCTCCGACGGCACCTGGCCGGGCGTCACCCCTTCGCGCGTGGTCACGGCTCCCAGGCGTTCCCGCACGCTTTTCAGATGTTCCGGGTTGGACGGACCCAGGTTGCTGCCGCCGGTCGAGGCGGCGTTGTAGTCGACCGCCGATGGCCTGGGGTAAAAGTAGTCGTCGCGGGTGAACCGCTGCGCGAGCAGGCGGGAGCCCACCACCGTTCCGTCGTCCCGAAGGATGAGGCTCCCCTCGGCCTGGGCAGGGAACAGCGTCCGCCCGATGCTCCAGACGACCAGGGGATAGCCGATCCCGAGGAGGACCATCGTCACCAGGGTGAATCGGACGGCTCGTTTCAACTCGGTCCACATGACGCGCTCCCGTCAGCGCAGCGCCAGGTGCTCGGCGATCGGGCCCAGCACCGCCACCGGCATGAACATCAGCAACCCGAGGATCACGATCACGGCCCACAAAGTGAACCCGAACGTCGCGCTGTCCGCGCGCAGCGTTCCGCTGGTCTCCGGGGCCGCTGGTTTGGCGCCCAGCATGCCGGCCAGCGCCAGCGGCGCCAGGATCGGGATGTAGCGGGCAAGCAGCATCACCAGTCCGGTCGAGATGTTCCAGAACGGAGTGTTGTCCCCCAGCCCCTCGAAGCCGGAACCGTTATTGGCGGTGGCCGAGGTGAACTCGTAGAGCATCTCGGAGAATCCATGGGGGCCCGGGTTCTTCAGCCAGCCGAGGCTTGTCCCGGGGTCGGCGGTGGCCGCCCAGACATGGCAGGCGATGGCCGTGCCCACGAGAATCGACAGCGGGTGCCACAGCATCGCCAGGCTGGCCAGCTTCACCTCCTTGGCCTCGACCTTCTTTCCCAGGAGCTCCGGCGTGCGCCCGATCATCATTCCGGCCACGAAAACCGCCACGATGATGAAGATCAGCATGTTGATGAAGCCGACGCCCACCCCTCCGAAGATGTTGTTGAGCCACATTCCGGCCATCGGCATGAGGCCTCCCAGAGGCGTGAAAGAATCGTGCATGGCGTTCACGGAGCCGTTGGAGGTCACCGTGGTCGTCACCCCCCACAGGGCGGAGAGCCCGGCACCGAAGCGCGTCTCCTTGCCTTCCATCGATCCGGTCGATTGATCGACCCCCAGCGTCGCGATCGCAGGGTTGCCCGCGGCTTCCTGCTGCACGCCGAAGGCCACCATCGGCAGATAGACCGCCAGCATGGTCGCGAAGATCATCACGGCCAGACGCCGGCGGCGCAGCATCGCTCCCAGGGTCCACACCATGGCCATCGGGATGACGGCGATCGACCAGGTCTCGACCAGGTTGCACAGCGCCGTCGGATTCTCGTAGGGATGGGCGGAATTGGGGCCGAAATAGCCACCGCCGTTGGTGCCGAGCTGCTTGATCGCCACTTCCGGCGCCACCATGCCGCGGGCGATCGACTGCTCCCCGCCCTCCAGCGTGGTCGCCTTGGCCGCACCTGCGAAGGTCGCCGGGACGCCCTGCCAGATCAGGAAGATCCCCACGGCCAGCGCCAGGGGGAGCAGGAGGCGCAGCGTCGCCCGGATCAGGTCGACGTAGAAATTCCCCAGATTCGTCAGTCGGTTCCCCCCGAGGCCGCGGATGATCGCGACGCACGCCGCGATTCCGGTGGCCGCGGTGACGAACTGCAGGAAGATGACGGCGATCATCTGACTCAGAGTCGACAGACCCGTCTCGCCGCTGTAATGCTGCAGGTTGGTGTTGGTGACGAAGCTCGAGATCGTGTTGAAGGCGAGCGTCGGCTCCATGTTGCCGATGCGGTCGGGATTGAGTGGCAGGACCTTTTGCAGGCTGACCACCGCGAAGGTGGCCAGCCACATCACCACGTTCGACAACAGAAGGGATCGCCCGTAGCCTTTCCAGTCCTGCCCTTCGGCGGGATCGACGCCGCACAGCCGCAGCACCATCCGCTCCAGCGGAACAAAGAGAGGATCGAGAAAGGTGCGCTCTCCCTGGAAGACGCGCGCCATGTAACGGCCCAGCGGCACGCTGGTCGCGATCGTCAGTGCGATGATGAAGAGAACGGCGGCGTTGTCGATTGCCATCGAGGTCCTCGGATCCTCAGAAGCGCTCGGGCCGGAGCATGGCGTAGAACAAGTACGCTCCTGCAGCGACGCTCAGCAACAGCAGCCACATGGCCGGCCTCCTACACGCGCTCGCAGAATTCGAGGAAGGCGAACATCGCCCCGAACACCGCCAGCCCGAGCAGAACCATTCCCAGGATCAGCACCTTTTCCTCCATCTCGCCGGCTCGCTCGACATTACGGCGCGCGCCATAAAAAAAGCGCAAAATGAAGGACGGGGCGTCTCAAGAAGCCGTAAAGATGCTCATGAAACCGCGGCAGGCGCTGTATATATGGTCGGCCGTTACAGCTGGCGGCTTTGGTGCGGCCGCACCTGAACGGCCGGCACTTCCGAGTTCTTCCCGCTGCTCCAGGATGAGCGGCGGAATCAGTCGCAAGGGGAGCAGCTGTTGAGCGAGCGCCGACCCGACCCCGATCGCCTCCTGGAGCAGCTCAAGAGGGAGGAGAGCCGGGCCCAGCGCGGCCGCCTCAAGGTCTTCTTCGGCGCCAACGCCGGAGTCGGCAAGACCTACGCCATGCTCTCCGCGGGCCAGGCGCTGCGGCGTGAAGGCAAGGAAGTGGTGGCAGGGATTGTCGAGACCCACGGCAGGAACGAGACCGAAGCGTTGTTGGCGGGATTGGAGGTTCTACCGTCTCGCCGCGTCGATTACCAGGGGAAGCAGCTGCGGGAGTTCGATCTGGACGCCGCGCTCAGGCGGCACCCCGCCGTCCTCCTGGTCGACGAGCTGGCCCACGACAACCTGCCGGGCTCGCGCCATCCGAAGCGCTGGCAGGACGTGGAGGAGCTGCTCGACGCCGGCATCGACGTCTATTCGACGCTGAACGTCCAGCACCTGGAGAGCCTCAACGACGTGGTCGGCCAGGTCACCGGCGTCCGGGTGCGCGAGACCATCCCCGACAAGGTCTTCGAGAATGCCGACGAGGTGGCACTGATCGACCTGACTCCCGACGAGCTGCTGACGCGGCTGCGCGACGGGAAGGTCTACCTGCCCGAGCAGGCGCAGGTTGCGGCGCGCAACTTCTTCCGCAAGGGGAACCTGATCGCGCTGCGCGAGCTGGCGCTGCGCCAGACCGCCGATCGAGTCGACGAACAGATGCGGGCCTACCGTCTGGACCGGTCGATCCGGCAGGTGTGGCCCGCGAAGGAGCGGCTGCTGGTCTGCGTGGGTACCGGGCCGGGCATGGAGAAGCTGATCCGCGAGGCGGCGCGGTTGGCGGGGCGGCTGGAAGCTGAATGGTACGCCGTCTACGTCGAGACTCCGGCGCTGCAGCGCCTCCCCGAGACCAGGCGCAACCGCGTCCTCAGGATGGCCAGGCTGGCGCAGGAGATGGGCGCGGAGACCGAGACGCTCACCGCTCCGGAGCCGGCGGAGGCCTTGATCGAGTACGCCCGCAGCAACAACATCACCCGCATCCTGGTGGGCCGCGATCGCAGCCCGCGCTGGCGCTTCTGGGCGCCGACCCTCTCCGAGAGGATCGGGCGCCGCGCTCCCGACCTCGACGTGGTCCTCGTGGGGCTGGAGGAGCCGCCGGGCGGAGCCCGGCCGGCGCCCGCCGAGCCTGAGACGGAGGAGGGGCTTCGCGACCGCCGCAAGATCCCACTACGGCGCTACGGCCATGCCGCTTTGACCTGCCTGGCGACGACGGCCGTCGCCTTCGCCCTCAGAGTCTGGTTCGATCCCGCCAACATCGTGATGCTCTTCCTTCTGAGCGTCGTCCTGGTGGCGGTCTGGTACGGCAGGCGACCGGCAATCTTGGCGGCCTTCCTCAACGTCGCCCTGTTCGACTTCTTCTTCGTGCCACCCACCTTCACCATGGGCGTGCACGACGTGCAGTACCTGCTCACCTTCGCGGTGATGCTGGCGGTCGCCCTGGTCATCGGCCACCTCACTTCCGATCTGCGCTACCAGGCGCGCGTCGCCATCCACCGCGAACGGCGGGCGCGGGTCCTCTACGAGCTCGGGCGTGAGCTGTCGGGCGCCATCTCTCCCGGCCAGATCGCCGGGATCTGCGATCGCTACAGCGAGGAGACCTTCCGGGCGGTCGCCGCGATCATGCTGCCCGACGCGGAGGGTCGCATCCAGCCTCCCGGGCCGGAATCCAGCGCCACGCCGAATCCCGTCGTGGACCTTGGGACGGCCCAGTGGGTCTTCGATCGCAATCAGCCGGCGGGCTTCGGCACCGACACCCTGCCGGGAATCCCGGTGCAGTACGTCCCGCTGAAGGCTCCCGGCCACGTGCGCGGCGTGCTGGCCTTGCAGCCCTCGAATCCGCGCCTGCTGCTGGTGCCCGAGCAGCGCCGGCTCCTGGAGACCTTCGCCGCCTTGATCGGCATCGCGCTGGAGCGCGTGCACTATGCCGAGATGGCCCAGGGGGCGCTGCTGCAGATCGAATCGGAGCGGCTGCGCAGCTCGCTGCTGAGCGCCCTGTCACACGACCTGCGCACGCCGATGACCTCGGTGCTCGGGCTGGCCGAGTCGCTGCCGATGACCACGCCGACGCTGTCGCAGCAACAGCGGGAGATGGTCGATGCCATCCGGGAGGAGGCGGCACGCATGAGCACCTTGATGACCAACCTGCTGGAGATGGCGCGCCTCGAGTCGGGTGAGGTGCGCCTCAACCGGCAGTGGCAGCGGCTCGACGAGCTGGCCGACGCGGCGCTGCGCGGCCGGGGCGAGGCGCTGCGGGGCCGCCGCATTGAGCTGAAGGTTCCACCCGACCTGCCGATGGCGCGCCTCGACGCCGTCCTGATCGAGCGGGTCCTCGCGAACCTGCTGGAGAATGCCGCCAAGTACACCCCCCCGGGAAGCCGAATCCGTCTCGGGGCACGGAACGCGGAGGACCATCTCGAGGTGTTCGTGGCCGACGAAGGCCCCGGAATCCCTCCGGAGATGCTGGACACGATCTTCGACAAGTTCACCCGGGCGAACATGGAATCGGCCCAGCCGGGCGTCGGTCTGGGGCTGTCGATCTGCCGCGCCATCGTGGAGGCGCACGGCGGGATCATCCAGGCACGCAACCTTCCCGAAGGGGGGGCCGAGTTCCGCTTCACCTTGCCGCTTTCAACGGAAGGAAGCCAGAGGGCTCCTGGAGAGGTCCCCGAGGCGCGCGCCGAAGGTGGAGAAAGAAGAGCGTGAGCGATCTGTCGCCGGTCGCCCTCATCGTCGAGGACGAAAAACCGATCCGCCGCTTCGTCCGCACGGCCCTGGAGGCCCAGGGCTTCCAGGTTTTCGAGGCGGAATCGGGAGCCCAGGGGCTCATCGAGGCCGGGACCCGGTCGCCCGATCTCCTGATCCTGGATCTCGGGCTTCCCGACATGGATGGAATCGATTTCCTGCGCGATCTGCGGGGATGGTCGGACCGGCCGGTGATCGTCCTGTCGGCACGCTCGGTCGAGACGGAGAAGATCCGGGCGCTGGACGCGGGCGCCGACGACTATCTCACCAAGCCCTTCGGAATCGGCGAGCTGCTGGCGCGGGTGCGGGTGGCGATGCGGCACCGGGCGCGCGGCGGGGAGGACGGGACTTCGACACTGAGATTCGGCGACGTGGAGGTCGATCTGGCGGCGCGCACCGTCTCACGCGCGGGCAAGGAAATCCATCTCACCCCGATCGAGTACCGGCTGCTGGCCCACTTCATCCGCCACGCCGGCAAGGTGCTGACGCACCGGCAGATCCTGCGGGAGGTCTGGGGCCCTTCGCAGACCGAGAGCCCCGAGTACCTGCGCGTCTACGTGGGGCATCTCCGGCAGAAGCTGGAGGCCGATCCGGCCCGCCCGCGCCATCTCCTCACCGAGATCGGCGTCGGCTACCGCTTCATGATCTCGCCCGCCTGAGCCCCACTCTCAGCGCGAGGCGCGCGCCTGCGGTGTCGACGCGCTCACCGAGACGATGTTGTCGTCGGGGTCGCGGTCGATCAGCTTGTTGAAGGGATCGATCCCGGCCTTCACCGGCTCCTCGTCGACCACCATCTCGAAGCTCGTCGCCGAGCCGTCGACGTGGCGCTTCTCCAGCGCCAGGAGCTTGCCTTCGGAAGGCCCCTTCGGATCGCGCGCGCCGAACACGCCGAAGTCGACCCAGTCATCGATCGGCACGGCCGTCTCCTTCCCCTTGCCGTCGGAGCGGAACTTGGCCGTTTCCACTTCGATGCGCACCGCGTACTTGCCGTCGGGGCGCTTCGACCAGGTGGCGCTCTCCGCCTTGTTGGCGTACAGGGTGATCTGACGGAACAGGTCGTCGACGATCGACCGCCGCTCCAGCGGAACGGCGCTCTGGATGTAATCCAGAAACTCGACCGAGTAGGTGTAAGGAGGCTCCTGGAAGGCGGTCGCCTTGACGTAGCGCGCCAGCGCCTGGTTCAGCGCCTGCTCGCCCACGTAGTCCTTCAGCGCGTACATCACCAAGCTTCCCTTGCGGTAATGGATGTAGGGCTGGTTCTCCACCAGGTAGGAAGGCAGCTCCTCGATCCGCTCGCTGCCGCGTCCCTGCAGGTAGCGGTCCAGCTCATACTTCAGGAAGCGGCGCATCTTCTCCGGGCCGTACATTTTCTCCATCACCATCAGGGCGGAGTACTGCGACATCGTCTCGGACATCAGCGTCGCCCCCTGGACGTTGCCGCCCATCACCTGGTGGGCCCACCACTGATGCGCCACCTCGTGGGCCGTGACGTAGGAGACGTAGTCGATGGCATCGGGCTTGTCGTCCAGCCGCGCGATGAAGCCGATGCTTTCCGAGAAGGGAATGGTGTTGGGGAAGGACTGCGCGAAGGTGGCATAGCGCGGGAACTCCACGATGCGCACCTGCTTGTGCTGATAGGGGCCGAAGTTGGCGGTGAAGTAATCCAGCGATTTCTTGGTCGCCTCGATCATCCGGTCGACGTTGTAGGGATGTCCGGGGTGGTAGTAGATCTCGATGGCGACGTCGTTCCAGTGGTCCTTCTTCACGGCGTAGCGCGCCGACAGGTAGGCGAAGAAGTCGAAGATCGGGGAATCCATCTCGTAGCGGAAGTAGCGGCGGCCGTTCTCCGTCCACTCCCGCTTCAGGTATCCCGGGGCCAGGGCGATCTGATCGGGGCTGGTGCTCACGGTGGTGCCGAACTTCACCCAGTCGGCTTCGGCGGAGATGTAGTTGTCGCGGCGCGCCGCGGCGTCGTCGATCTTGGGGAAGCGGGTCACCGGCGGCAGATCGCGGCGCCGTCGCTCGGTCGGATCGTCCAGCTCGAGGGTCTTGTTATAGCCGACGTGCGGGAAGAACTCGCCGCTGTCGAAGAAGGTGCCGTTGGCGACGAACTGGTTGCGGGCCCCGTTGTTGACGAAGCCGCGGTTCTCGATGGCGAAGTCATAGTCGACCCGCATCGTCGCTCCCGGGGCCAGCGGCGGATCCAGCCGATAGATGCGGTAGCCGAGATCCTTGTCCTCCTGCGACAGGACGGCCCCGGCCGGCTTGAGCGCGTGCAGGACCAGGTCGGGATTCATGGTCATGTGCAGCCGATCGATCGGCGCATCGGTCTTGTTCGTGAGCACGTAATTGCCGCGGACGGAGACCGAGCGGTCCTCCGGCCGGATGTCGACGGCGGCTTCGACCTCCGTGACGCGCGGCTGCGGCTCTTTGAGGTACTTGCGGTACTTCTTCTCGTAGTCGGCCTGCCGATCGAACATCGTCTTGGTCGGCCGGTAATGGTTCAGGACGACGGTGTTGTAGTAGATCACGCCGCCGCTCCCCAGGATGCCTAGCACCGCCGCGGCCAGCGTCGCGAGCGCCGGCGGGCCCAGGCGGTTGCGCCCCTCCCGCAGGCGCAGGCGGAACGATGACTCCGATCCGCGCACCCACAGCAGGTGCGCCACCGTCACCAGCACCGTGCAGACCAATCCCCAATACAGATAGAACCAGGCGAGCGGCTGGACGAAGTGGCCATAGCCGTTCATGTCGGAATAGGGCGAGTCGGGAGCATTGCCGAAGCGGTACAGGAAATGCTCGTATCGCAGCGCCGGCAGGATGAAGCCAGCGATGTAGAACAGGCTCGACACCAGCCATCCCACGAACTTGTTGTCCACGAGAACCTGGACGAACAGGCAGAGCGCCGCGTAGAACAGCATCCGCGGCAGGACCACCAGGAAGAGACCCTTGAGATAAAGAGCCACCTCGAAGTTGGTGTAGCCGTTGAAGGCCTGGAATCCGATGCAGAACACCATCGCGGCGGCCAGCATGGCGACGACGATCCCGATCAGCGCCGTGAACCTCGAGGCCCAGCCGACCCAGGTCGGAACTGGCAGAGCGTCGAGAGTCTCCGACATCCGCAAGGTGCGCTCCCGCCACACCAGCTCGCCGCTGTAGAAGGTCAGGACGAGGAAGAGGAACAGCCCGAAGGCACCCATGACGGCCCGGATCATCAGGTTGGTGACGGGATAGATCTTGGTGCCGTAGAGATCGTCGAGGGAATAGACCGAGCCGAAGACGTTCAGCAGGCCGGCGAACAGCATCACCAGGAAGGGCGCCCCTTTCAGGGCCCCGACCAGCTCGATGCGCGTCTGGCGGGCGTACTGCTTCCAGGCCGCCGCCCGATCGAAGCGCTGGGCCGGCGCAGGCACGCGGACGGCGGCGCCGCGCGCCGGAGATATCGCCTCGGCTGCCTGGCTCGCCTTCCGGGCCTTGCGCCGCGCCCCGCGGCCGGCGACGGTGGTGAACCGGAAGCGCGCCCAGGTGACGACCAGGAACACCGCGGCGACGGAGAGCCACAGGAGGCGGTTCTCCAGCAGGATGCCGCGCAGCGGCATCGCCCCGGTGTTCTTCTCGATCACCGTCCAGTAGCGCGTCACCAGCTCGAAGGCCCCGAAGCCGTACGGATCGACCAGGGCGGCGAGGGTGCGGTTCTCCAGATCGCCCAGGAAGATTCCCGAGATGGCGTAGCCGACGAAGAAGACCACCACGCCGGCGTAGGTGACCAGCATGCTCCGGCTCAGCGTCGCCAGCGCGAAGAAGATCGCGCCGGTGATGATCACGTTGGGCAGGACGAAGGCGAGCATCGAGAAGAGATAGGGAGCCAGGTTGATCGGGCCGATGCGCTCCGGCTCCAGCCACGGCATCAACCCGCCGATGAAGACGCCGAGCAGGACGGCGACGTAGACCAGCCAGGAGACGAACAGGGCCCCCGAGAGGCGGCCGAAAAGGTATTCGGCCTTGCGCAGCGGAAGAGAGAAGAAGAGCGCGTCGGCCTGTGTCTCGAAATCGCGGTGGACGCTGCCGGCGGCAAAGGCGGTCGTCAGGAAGGTGCCGATGACCGTCATGACCAGCAGGATCTGCATCAGGACGAAGGGGGCGTTGCGGTTGACGCTGCCGATCGATCCGCCGATCGAGATGACGTCGGTCGTGACGGCGCCGAAGGTCATCAGGAAGAAGAGAATCGCGGAGATCCAGAACAGCGGCTGCCGGAGCTGGTAGCGGACCTCGAAGGCGAAGATGCGGGCGAGCATGGCGTCAGGCCGCCCGCGTGCCGGCGTCGCGCAGCGTGGAGAAGTAGACGTCTTCCAGGTCGACGATGACCGGCTCGAAGGTCGCGTCCGGGCGGTCCTGCGACAGGACGTGGATGGCGGTGCGTCCTCCCACCAAGTGGGTCGAGATCACCGCCAGGTCGCGCTCGTGTTCCGCCAGCTGCTCGCGCGGCACGATCTTCTTCCAGACGCGCCCCCGCAGCGACTCGATGGCAGAACCCGGCTCGCCGCTGACCAGAACCCGCCCCGAGGCGATGATCGCCATACGGCTGCACAGATCGCTGACGTCCTCGACGATGTGAGTCGAGAGGATGACCACCACGTTCTCACCGATCTCGCTGAGCATGTTGTGGAAGCGCAGCCGCTCCGCCGGATCCAGTCCGGCGGTCGGCTCGTCGACGATCATCAGGCGCGGATTGCCCAGCATCGCCTGGGCGATCCCGAAGCGCTGCTTCATCCCGCCGGAGAAGGTCCCCAGCCGCCGCTTGCGCACATCCCACAGGTTGGTCCGGTGCATGACCGATTCGACCACCTCGGCCCGTGCCTTGCGATCGATGATCCCCTTGAGGACGGCGAAATGATCCAGAAGCTCCAGGGCCGAAACGCGCGGGTAGACCCCGAACTCCTGCGGCAGGTAGCCGAGGATCCGGCGCACCGCGTCCTTTTGCCGCAGCACGTCGATCTCCCCGAAGGAGATCGAGCCGCCGTCGGGCTCCTGCAAGGTGGCGATGGTGCGCATCAGAGTCGACTTCCCGGCCCCGTTCGGGCCCAGCAGCCCGAACATCCCGGCGGGAATGCGCAGCGAGACGCCCTTCAGCGCCTGGACGCCGCCCGGATAGGTCTTGGTGACGCCGTCGATGACGAGATCGGGGGTCATGCTTCCTCCAGGTGATGATTCGCTTGTCCGGGTGATGCTTCCATAATACGAGCAGGGCCGGCAATAGGTTCCGGCCGGACGGCGCTTATTCATGTCCGAAAGGTCCCGACAGCCTGGGCCCGGGCGGGGGCACCGTTGGACGCGACGGCAAAGAGCGGCCGCGCGTCAACACTACGTTGGGCCTGAGCCCGAACAGGGGCAC
The DNA here is from genome assembly GCA_035764505.1 of Candidatus Polarisedimenticolia bacterium. Classification (NCBI taxonomy): domain Bacteria; kingdom Pseudomonadati; phylum Acidobacteriota; class Candidatus Polarisedimenticolia; species Candidatus Polarisedimenticolia bacterium. The sequence goes on along the minus strand of DASTZC010000130.1, from coordinate 153 downwards.
CGTTTGACGCGTCGGCAAAAGGCGGCCGCGCGTCAACGGCCGGCACTTGATCAGGCTTGGGGCCGGGAGGCAGGCCTCAAGAGGGCTTGTTGAAGGCTTGATCCATGCGTTCGAGCATCGCCTGCTCTGAAGAAGAGATCTTGCCGAAACCGA